>JAGWPQ010000565.1 GCA_028877045.1 Bacteroidota bacterium
CAATATGCCAACTGGCATGTTACAGGCGATGTTACCGTGGGTAATTTAATTGTGTCGGGTGTTTTATTCAACGGTGCCGAACAAACGCACATCGTTTTTCAAACGTATATTTTATTGCAAACACCATTGCTTATTTTAGTGTTCTTTATTTTCAAAGGAACTTTATACGAGCTATTCACCATCCTGGCGCCGTTCATACTTATCTCTATTATTTTACTGGGTAATCAGGTTTATATAAGAATAGAATATTACCTTATTTTTTTGATACTCGCATTGTTATGTATCAGTATCTATGCAGGAAAAAAATATAAAATAAAATTCCTCTATCCAATTATTATGGCTACCTCGATCATAAATATTTTTACGGGGATTTTCTATTTTATACATTCAAGCGATAAAGAAGAAGGACAGTTTTTTGAATCTGCTAAAAAGATAAGCAAGTGGAAAGATGAAAGACAAACTTCAGAAGAATATCAATTGGCTTCTTACATATCTGATATAACAGATGAAACCCACAAAATATTAATGGATGATGCAGCGGCATATAAAATAATGGCGCATTTGCGTTCATTGAAAAATGTTATATCACCTATCAACAACAATTTTATAACCGTTGTTGAAAATCCAAGATCGGGAGCCAGATTTGTTTGTGTTGCCAAAAGCGAGAATGAGTTGCGGGCCTTTACGGTATTGAACAATTATAATATTCGTCAAATGGAATTGCGGAAAGAGTTTCATCCGTTATTAATGTACGAAACTAAGAATTGGGCTATCTATAAAATACTTTGATTTATTGTTTTAAAACAGCCTTCAGCATCCGATCCCTTCCATGAATATCTTTTTTTAATTCGACCGAATAATTCTCATTCTCAAAAAGATCGTTTACATCATTTCCTGCTTTTTCATTTATTTCTGCAAAAATCTTTCCGTTTGTTGTAAGATGTTTTTTGCCGAATGCAGCTAATTTTTTATAAAAGATCAATGCATCAGCATCGGGAACGAATAAAGCAATATGCGGTTCAAAATCCAGCACATTTTTTTGCATGTCTTTGCTTTCGGACTGTTTTATATAAGGTGGGTTACTGACAATGAAATCGAATATAGAAAGTTCATTCCATTTGCTTTCATTTAAAAAATCAAACTCAAAAAAATTAATTTCAACACCAAGATCATTTGCATTTTTTTTTGCAACAACCAAAGCCTCTTTACTGATATCAATCGAAGAAATTAAAATGTTCGTATTTTTTTTCTTTAATGAAACAGGAATACAGCCACTGCCGCTGCCAATATCCAGAAGAGTAGGCACAATTATGTTTGTATTGTTCATTTCCTGCGTTATCCAATCAATCAGTTCTTCTGTTTCCGGTCTCGGAATCAATACCGATTCGTTCACAAAGAATTTCATTCCGCAAAACCATGCTTCCTGTAAAACATATTGAATAGGCTTGTGCCGCAATAATTCTTCGGTACATTTTTGTAACTGCTCTTGTTGTTGAACATCAAGCAGAATATTTGTATGAATGATGCGATTTGTTTTTTGATAACCGGTTATATGTTCCATCACCATATCGGCAATA
>JAGWPQ010000566.1 GCA_028877045.1 Bacteroidota bacterium
GGATCTGTGTGAGGGCGTGACTGAGAAATCTCTTTCGGCAATACGCGTGTTTTAAAGATGAGATAGCCACAGCTTTGGCTTGCTCTATTCATTTAATGATGATCAGTACTGCCATGATCATTATTGCTGCTAATCATAACCCGTGTCAAAGCTTCGCTATGACGGCCCGCCGGGGGGATGCTCGTTCGTAATGACGGGGCTTCGCTATGACGTTCCTCCGGAGAGGTACTCGTTAGAAATAACGGATTTTATAATTGACGACTCACTTCTCAAAACTCACTTCTCAAAACTCATTTCTCAAAACTCACTTCTCATCACTCCTCTACAATCTATACGAAACAGCCAATCTTCCATGCAAGTTCAAAAAATCATATCCATTTTGAAAATAAGGAGAACCGGGAATAACATACCATTCATAATTCAATGAACGGATCAATGCCATTTCTGAAGAAAATAAAAATCGCTTGTATTTCCAGTCGGCATGAAAGGTAGTTGACAGATCGATCCAGTGTCTTGTATTATCGACAGGTGATGTAAAAGTAAAATAATAAAAATCATTATTGTGCACCAGCCGTTCAAACATAAACCCAACTTTATTCATTCCTTTTACCCAACTGATGTCGATCATCTGGCTATTACTTCCGGGGCCAATGCCTGCTCCTATCACTTTTCCGCCATTGGTATATCCCTGTCGCACATAATCATTCGTGTACCAGCTTTTTGCCTCACCGATCAATGTTGCATTGGGCAGATCTAACTGCGTGACCTCTGCAGCAAATTCTATCTGGCTTCCATTGGGCCTTTTATCCGATAATTTACGCATACCCACCACATATCCACGCGGATAATCTTTATCACTCATTAAATTAATGATACTTGCACTACGATCGCTTCTTCCATATTCGGCATACACTTCAGCATTTTCTTCGGGCATCACATATCTCACAAACACAGAGCCTAATGACGATTTTTTATTTTGTTTTTCGCTATTGGATTTTATGATCCCTTCCAAAGGAAGCATATCGGCAATACCCGATATATCCGATCTGTATAAATAAGATGCTTTGGCAAAACCCAAAAATAATCCGGGCACCCATTTTGGTTGCCATGTCAATACCATTCCCGAAATATAACGTTGGTCTTCATTCTTTGGTTGATATAAACGTACACCATTAAAATTACTGTTTGTATCCGGGGGAAGAATATTTGAGTTAGATAATGCACCACCAATGATCTGCCCCTCAAAAGCGCCGATCTTTGTTTGTATAGGTTTGCTTGTATTAATGGTCGCATGCAAAAAACCGGAAGCATTATTACTCATCACCAAAGCATTATGCCTGCCGGGTCCCCACCACATATTTTCGGTTGAAATACCAACAGAAATATTTCCTGTATTATATCTGACAGATGATTGTCCGGGTAAAAATTTTTTATATGTATTATCGCCGAACTTTTCAGGAATATCCGAGGTATTCAACCACTGATAATAGCTTGCCCAATGTGCATCCCAATAGCCAATACCATATGTTTCAAAACTGCTGTTCTGCGCGCCGATGATCTCGGGTTGGATCTGAACAGATAATTTCCCTATACGCGCATAAATACCTGCACTCATCAATACCTGATAACCTGCTGCAGGTATCATCGCAGCATCATTCCAGCCATAGGGATGCAGAGAATTATATTCCTGCGAAATGGTAAAAGGCAAAAACTCAAGTGCCGAAAAAATAGTTGACCCGGCTTTAAGGGTTTTTGTTTTATTCCAATCCAAACCTTCCACGGTTGAATCCAAATAGCTTAACGGAAGAGGCCTTACACAAAAAGAAACATTTGCAAAAGAACCATTGCTTAATTGCTGTCGTTTCAGATAATCATTTACCATTTCATTATTAACTGAAATGGATTGAGAGTAGGAAAATACAGAAACGAACAAAAAACAAATAACCTGAAAACTTTTTATAATTGATGTATACACCTGGTTCAACTTTAGGAATTAAAATAAATGAAACGAACAAAAAAATGCATCGCATATTCTTAGAAGCTGTCTAAATATGGTTTATGGAATTACCCATCGGTTATTTTTGAGCGAAACAAGGCGAATTTTGCAGTCATAGTTGGTTACTATGGCGAA
>JAGWPQ010000567.1 GCA_028877045.1 Bacteroidota bacterium
AAATTTAACGCAACTGATTTCAATCATAAATCTCCTGAAAATCAACGCCTGTATACATTTTACCGAGGTTAAAAAAATATTTACAAAAAAATATTTGGCAATTTGATTATTACACTTATACATTTGCATCAGTTCTTTTAACAACACTTATCAAGAAAGGCAGAGGGATTTGGCCCGATGAAGCCTTGGCAACCCACACAAACTACTCGCTTGTGTGAAGGTGCCAACTCCATCTCGTTTAAAACGAGAAGAGATAAGTCAGAGTTAGTTTGTAAATAAAACCGATACACCATCGTTAATATAATTTCAAGCTCATCTGACTTCTCAGATGAGCTTTTTTATTGCCCATCTCTGAAGCCGCTTTTGAAAATTGTTGTTGAATAAAAATGTTTAACAAAAATCATCACACTAAAAAACAACAACGATGAGCAACGCAACACAATTATTACAAAGCATCCCGATCGATCCGTTAACAGGAGCCATCTCTGTTCCTATTTATCAAACTTCCACGTTTGTGCAGGAAGCACCGGGTGTTAATAAAGGTTACGATTATTCAAGAACAAATAATCCAACAAGAGCAACATTAGAAAGCATTGTTGCAGAACTTGAAAACGGAAAAGTTGCTGCGGCATTTGCAAGTGGCTTAGCTGCCATAGATGCTGTTGTTAAACTATTAAAAAGCGGTGACGAAATAATTGCTGTTGATGATATCTACGGTGGTGCTTATCGCTTGTTTACACAGGTGTATGAACAATACGGCATCTCAATAAAATTTGTTGATGCAAGCGATCCGATAAATATTTTTAATGCTGTTTCTGAAAAAACAAAACTCATCTGGATCGAAACACCAACGAATCCAACATTAAAAATCGCCGACATTGAAGCCATTGCAAAGATCGCGAAAGCCCATGGTTGCTGGCTTTGCGTTGATAACACTTTTGCTTCTCCGACATTACAGCAACCGTTGAACTTGGGTGCTGATCTGGTAGTGCACAGTGCAACAAAATATTTGGGCGGACACAGTGATGTGATCGCTGGAATTGTTGTTGCAAAAAATGCAGAGCTTGGTGCAAGAATTAAATTCTTTCAAAATGCCTGTGGAGCTGTATTGGCACCATTGGATAGCTGGTTAATTATTCGCGGCATCGAAACTTTATTTCTGCGCATTAAACAACATTGTTTAAATGCACAGGCCATTGCAGAATATTTAGAAAATCATCCCGCCGTTGATAAAGTTTTTTATCCGGGATTGAGATCGCATCCAAATCATGCTGTTGCTAAAAAACAACAAAACGGTTTTGGTGGTGTTGTTTCTTTTTCATTAAAACAGGATGAATTAAAATTAGCAGAAGCATTTGTTTCGAAAACTGAAATCTTTAAACTGGCCGAAAGTTTAGGTGGCGTAAAAAGTTTAATTAGTCACCCGGCAAACATGACGCATAAATCTATACCTGCCGAAAAACGAAGAGCAGCGGGTGTTTCGGACAGTTTGATAAGATTAAGTGTTGGTATTGAAGAAGTGGAAGATTTAATTAATGATCTTGAAAAAACGTTTGGCAAGCTGAATAGAAATTCATCAGTACAAGTGTGCGACGCAACTAAAGTTGAAGAGGATTCATTTTGCTAAGTACAAAAAAAACTAAAATCTAAAAAAAGAAAAACTAAATCGTTGATAATAATAAAACATACTCAACAAATAAACTAATAAACCAATTAACCAATAAACAAAATGCACAAACAATTAAACATAGGATTATTTGGATTTGGCGTGGTGGGCGAAGGCCTGTACAAAGTGTTGCAGCAAACACCATCGCTGAAAGCACAAATAAAAAAAGTGTGTATCAAACATCCGAACAAACAACGCAACGCACCGGCAAATTTATTTACAACAGAAAAAAATGATCTGTTGTTTGATGAAAATATTAATGTGATCGTGGAAGTGATCGATGATTCGACTGCTGCATTTGAAATTGTTTCTGTTGCATTGAAAAATGGCAAAGCTGTTGTGAGTGCAAGTAAAAAAATGATCGCTGAACATTTGCCCGAAATTTTGCAATTGCAATTAGAAACAGGACAATCGTTTTTGTGCGAAAGTGCCGCCTGCGCTTCGATTCCGGTGATACGCAACCTCGAAGAATATTATGATAACGATCTGTTGCATTCCATCAAAGCGATCGTAAATGGTTCAACAAATTTTATTTTGACAAGGATATTTGAAGACAAATTAAGTTTCAGTGATGCGTTAATATTAGCACAGCAATTAGGTTTTGCAGAAAGTAATCCCAAGTTGGATGTGGAAGGATTTGATGCCGTGAATAAGTGGACGATTTTATTAAATCATGCTTATGGTATTGTTGAACATCCCGATAATATTTTATTCAGCGGTATTCAAAATATTCAGTTGAGTGATGCAACAGTTGCATCGGAAAAACATTACGACATAAAATTAATTGCACAGGCAAAGAAATTAAACGATGGAAAAGTAGCTGCGTTTGTATTACCGCAATTTGTGAAAGCCGATGAACCTTTATCGTTTGTAAAAAATGAATACAATGGCGTGGTGATAGAAAGTGGATTTGCTGATAAACAATTCTTTTACGGAAAAGGCGCAGGAAGTTTCCCTACGGCATCGGCTGTATTAAGCGATATTGCTGCATTGCGTTACGATTACAAATACGAGTACAAAAAATTATATCACCACAAACCGCATGAATTAAGCGATGATTTTTATGTGAAAGTGTATGTGAGTTTTGATGACTGGAAATTTATTCCGAGAGAAAATTTTGAATGGATCGAAGAATGGCATGCAGGCGAAGACAGAAAATATTTAATTGGTGTGCTGCATGTGAAAGAATTATTCAATAATGATTGGTGGAAAGAAAATAACACGTCGCTTATTTTAACTCCTGAGCCGATCATAGAAAATTTAGACATTATTAATTTGAAGAAAAGAAGTCTGGAATTGGCAGGTGTGATTTAAAACATTATTTGTTTTTGGTTATAAAAAAGTCTCGCAGTTTTGCGAGACTTTTATTTATCCATAATACTATTTCATTTAAAACGAATCGTTGCATAAGGTTTATAGTAAGGAATATCTTCTCCATTTGCAGCAAAATATCCAATTTTAGTTTTCTCAGTTATTATTTCTCCATTTTTAATGTCGCCTTTTGAAGAAATATAGCAAGAGCAATTTGTATAGATGAATGCCTCTTTACCGTTAAAAATGACTTTAGCTATTTTAGTTGGCATTTCTTCATATTTATCAAAAGCAGATTCTATAAATTCAATAAAAATGACTTCATCATTTTTATTTATTGCTCCATTATTTAGTTGAAAAATGCAAGAAAAAGGCATATTGATTGCTTTTTAAAATTTATTTACTCTTATCTCTGATCGCCTTAAACTCAGAGCCAGTCTTCCATTGCGGCCATGTGGATTCATTGGCTAATTTTTTCCCAACTGAAAACAATAATTGCATATCCTGCAAGCCACCTTCAAATGTCCACTTGGGATCAAACTCATCGGCAGGGCGGTGATAACGATTGGCAGTATAATCATCTTCCAGTTTTTTACCATACTCTTTTCCTTTTCCAACAACATCAATTCCGCCCGAACAATCCAATGCAGGCACACCAACTTTTGCAAAACTGAAATGGTCTGAACGATAATAATGCCCTGCCTCAGGATGCGCTTCGGGTGCAATATATCTGCCCTGTGCTTTTCCAAATTCAGTAACATAATCTTCCAGATCGTTTTGTCCCGCACCGGTAATGGTAATATCATTTGTTTTTTCGAACGCATTTATTCCGTCCATATTAATATCTGCAACTGTTTTATTTAAAGGATAAACAGGATGTGCAGCATAATATGCCGAGCCTAACAATCCCTGTTCTTCAGCAGTTACCGATAAAAAAACAACAGTGCGTTCGGGTTTATTTTTTGATTCTTTAAATACTCTGGCCATCTCGAGCAGAGCCGCTGTACCACTTGCATTATCGATGGCACCGTTATAAATCGAATCACCTTTTTCATCTTTTTTACCAATACCAAAATGATCCCAATGTGCGGTATAAATAACATATTCATCGGGACGTTTTGTTCCGGTAATTTTTGCAATGACATTATGCGACACATTAAAAGTTGATTTCACTTTTACATTCAAAGAAAGTTTTTCGTTCAATGAAACTGCTTTGAAAGTATTTTTATTTGCTGATACAATTAACGACGTGTCTTTACCGGCTGCAGCAAATAATTTTTTAGCAGCATCGGCCGAAACCCAACCCTGCAAAGCCAAATGGGGTTCTGTACTACCTTTTTCATCGAGATATAAATTAGAACTTCCCCATGAGTTTTGTACCACATTAAACGGATAAGATGCCGCAGCAGTGTTATGAATTATCAAACAAGCTTTGGCTCCCTGGCGGGCAGCTTCTTCATATTTGTAAGTCCATCGACCGTAATAAGTCATCGTATTTCCTTTAAAAATTGTTGTATCTACACCAAAGCCGGGATCGTTCACCAATACCAAAACAACTTTTCCTTTTACATCAATGCCTGCATAATCGTTCCAGTTGTATTCGGGTGCCACAACACCATATCCAGCAAAAATCAATTCATCATTTTTTAAAGAGATCAACGAATCGGTTTTATTGGTTGATATGACAAAATCAGTTGTCTTCTGTAATTCAAAATTTCCTTTGGGTGATTGCACTTTCATTACTGCATCCGGATTTGGAGTGATCTCTACCAACGGTACATCCTGAATAAAACTATTGCCGTTGCCCGGTTCCAGCCCAAGATTTTTAAATGTGTTTTGAATATAATCGACAGCTTTTATTTCGCCGATTGAAAAAGGTTTGCGTCCCTGAAAAGAATCAGATGCCAGCATTTTAATATGCTGTGTTAAACTGTCTTTATTGAATAAAGAAAGATCCTGATCCGAATTTGCTTGTTTACAAGCCAGATAAGAAATAGTTATTCCGGCGAACAAAAAATAAAAAAATATTTTTTTCATACAGTTATTTTTGAAACAAGATAAGAAATAATGGCAGAACAGTGCTGACGTTAATAAAATAACATTTCAATCAATTACATTTGAAGTAAGATAAAATTTCTATGCAGCAACTATCGATCAGCAATTTCAAAAAAGGATTGGCACTAACGCTGATAACAGCTTTGGTGATTTTTATTTTTAATCTGATTATTGGTACGAACGAATTGTTTTTATTGTTGAATGCAGATTTGGGAAAAGTTGCAGATCTTGTTTTTGTTTTCTTTACTTTTTTAGGTGATGGCAGTTGGTGGGTACTTGTATTTATTCTGTTTATTTTATTCAGAAAAAAACAATTACCGGTTTTATTATTCTCTTTTATTTTTCAGGAAATCTTTATTGAATCATTTAAAGATCTTATTCTGCCCAACGAACCAAGGCCCATCAAAGCCATTGCAGATAAGGCTTTGATACATACTGTTAATGGTGTTGAATTACACAACATCGGAAGTTTTCCATCGGGTCATACCACACAGGCATTTGTATTCTTTTTATTGACTTGCTTGGTAATCAATAAAAAATGGATAGTTCCTGCAGGATTTTTTTATGCTTTATTG
>JAGWPQ010000568.1 GCA_028877045.1 Bacteroidota bacterium
ATTTATCAACAACTAAACACTTTAAGCCGTGCCATCGAAGATACCATGATGGTTGCCGGTGCCGAAGCTTATGATGCTTCATTAATATTTTATAATTCAGTAAAAGCTGCCGAACGCAGTAATATTGGTGGCAGCCATGCTATTTATATGGATCTAAAAGAACAGTTTCCGCGGAAAACTACTGCAGCAACACCAGTTGCAGCGCCAACTGCTTAAAAAGAGCGTGATTTTTTATTATTAATGTTGATTACCAAGTGGATGGGGGTACTTCTGAAGTACCCCTTCCTGCTTTTGAAGTACCCCTATCCACTTCTGAAGCTAAAATTCCTACTTCCGAAGTCCAACGTTTCACTTAAAAGGTGAAAATTTCTACTTCCGAAGTCCAACGTTTCACTTAAAAGGTGAAAATTTCCACTTCCGAAGCGAAACGTTTCACTTTCGAAGTAGAACGTTGGACTTAAAAGGTGAAAATTTCCACTTCGGAAGTGGAACATTTCACTTGCGAAGTAGAACCTTGGACTTAAAAGGTGGAAAGTTGGGGTTGGGAAGTGGGTAGTTTGGTAAACTTGATTGTTACGAAGTTTTAAAACATTAAATGCTATTAATAAAAACACAAACAGCGGCGAAAATTATATGAGTCATTATTGAGCAGAATTCAATTGCTTGATAACTGATTTAATTGATGCATCATGAGAAATCATAATAGAGGGTGATATTTTCTGTATCAATTCTATAAATTTTTTTTCTGAATCTACTTTATATACTTTATCCTGAAAATAAACTGTCAATTGTGTGGTTTTGATAAGTCCTGGTCTTTCATTAATATTGAATAAGTCATCATAAACTTTTATTCTCCCGTTTGTTAGCTGCCTTGAGAGATAAGACTTATCGTTTAATCTTTTAAAATAAGTAGAGTCACAGTGAATTAGAGATGTATCTGCTCCATAAAAAACGGCCTTATTTATTTGAGCCATTTTATAACGAGTTATCAGGTTCCCATTTTCATCGTAATGCTTTAAATTAAAAGAGGGGAATTCCCAAGTTGCGTATTCAAATATGCCGTTAACTTTTTTTCCTGAATTTAATATAATATATCCTTTGTGTTTTTGATAGTCGATTGAATATTTTGATGAACCAGCAGCGGCAGCAATAGCAGCGCCAGATTGTGCTGGTGCAACAAATGGAATTAATAAGAATATCAATAATAACCGGAGCATAAACTAAAGATATTGTTTATATTTTCGCCTTCGTTGGCATTTTCACAAACGAAATAAAAAATCGAATAAAGAACAAGGGTACAAGAGTGCAATACAACAGGGGGATACCCTAAGAACAAAATGCTTATTCAATAATTTTTTCAATATGAGTTAATTTTCCTTCAGCGTTAATTCCCTCAAGTACAACTCGAAGTTTTCTGCTTATATCATTATTATAAAATTCTAATTGCACTTTTTTATTTTTTGCATTCGTTAAAACATATGGATTCCAGTACAATGTTGTTCTGGTATCAGGTGCAAAATTTTTAATGGTATCACTGTAATTGGGCGAATAAAATTCTTTATACTTTGAATAACCGATCAATATTTTTTTTTCGGCTTGTGCATTTGAATTATTGAGCCGCTCATCGCCCTTTCTTGTGTACACAGCAATAGCACCACCAAGACCATTTCCTGTTGCTAAAACAAATGGAGCGCTGAATATTTTGATATAAATAACATCTGACATTGGAACATGAACAAGTGCATCAACATCAACGGGTATTTCATTTAAATACATAGTAGGACTTTCTCCGCGTAATGTAACATTGTAGAAAGCATCGGATGCAGATGTTTGTTGTACAGGAGATATATCAAGACCCGCAACCCGGCTTTGCAAATACTTAAAAATATCCAGATAAGTATATGCTGATGGATCTGATTTAACATCTACTCTTTCTTTCGCTTCAAAAGCAAAGGCACCAGTAGTATATTTATCATCAGCTACATCCAAAGCTGTTTTTGGTTTTAATCGAGAAGTAACAATTACATCTTTTAAGGTTGTGCTACTTCTTAATTTTTCTAATCGTTTTTGTTCTTCAATAAAATATAATTCTCTTGCTAATTGTGCCGAATCGAATTGTTTGAAAGAATAATTATTGAATCCTTTTAAATAAGGGCTCTCTGCTGAAAAAATATTTGTCCTGAAATCAATGTCAGTTTTAGATGCTAATTTTTTTTGTTTGAACCGATAAAAAACATTCACGGTATCGAAAAACATGATCCCGCTTTTCGAAAAAGTTCCGTCTTGTTCCATCGGAATGGGAATAATTTGTTTGCTCGAATCCTGTTCCATCAATATCAATGTCACAAAATCTTTTTCTTCTACATTCTTAAAAGCCCTGCCCGATGCGGTTCCTGCTATTTCTATATAATCGCTGTCTCTGGGATAATTGATTGTGGGCATTTTTGCTTTTGCAATATCATCCCAATTAAATCTTCTCCAGCCATGCGTCATCATCACCAGATCCAAAAAATGGTTGGTGCTGTCCTCATCATTTTCAAAATAGAAAGATGGATTGGTAATCTTTCCTTTTATATCATCACTCAATAAAAATTGCGAAACGATCGTATTCTTTTCCTGAAATAACCCGGCATCGGTTACTGCTACCGACATGTTTGCAAATGCAGAATCGGCAACATCTATTTCAATAATATTTTTATCTCTTCTGTCAACGCCTTTTGTAACGGTGTTGATAATAGCATTGAATTGATATTGATGATTATTTACAAACACAATTCTTTCGGCAACGGGTTGCCACAAAGCATTGAACAATGTTAATTGCAAAATGCCTGTTGGATAAGTAGCAGTATTTATTTCGGTGAGTGCAGATGTTTTGTTCTCTAAATTTATTTTAAATTTATTTAGTACCTGCTGATTCATGTGTGCCAGCAAATACAATGGTGTTAAGGTTTCGGCCTTATCAGCAGACCGTTGAATGTTGATTAAAATTTTATTTTTTAAGGTTTGGGTTTCAATAATAGCGCCACTTTTTTTAACGGCGGGCAGAAGATTAAAACCCGTTTTACCAAATTCATCCATCCAGAAAACATAATAAGTTTCACTGGCATTTATTTTATCGATAGTAAAACTTCCCATGCCATCGTGTTCTGTTAAAAAAGAATCGATCAATTCGTTCTTGCTATTTCTGATAGCGCCTTTTATGGATACGGGATTACCATTTTGATTGGTGGCGAGAAATGCAATTTTTGTATTTAAGCCGTTTACCAGATCGCCACCTTCGGGAAACAAATGAACTTCTGTAACAGGTTCTACAGATGATTTATTTTTTGTTTGCGGTTGATTGATGATGATATCTTTTTCGAATAAAAAAGCAGAATCAAAATTCAACATCCACTTGGTGTATGCCCGCAAATGCAGGGTTGCTGATGCGTAATCTTCCGGAATATCGAATTGTCCTTTTGCCGATGAACCGAAAACAGGAAAGAAATTATGTGCAATTAATTTTCCGGTAGCATCGTACCAATCGGCATAAAAGTTTTTACTGAGATTGGATACATCTGAGCCAGCCATCAAGTATGCTTTAAACCAAATGGTCTCGCCTTTGTTGTAAACCGATTTGTCGAAGTGCAGATGCACTTTTTCCTGCTGGAAATTATCGCCGTAAATATTTATAACCGAATCTAAACTTTGTGCGAAAAGGTTATTGGCATTAAAGAATACAATTGTGGTAAAGCAAAGCGGTAGAAAAAAATTTTTCATATTCAGGTGTTTGGTACATATTCAGGTCAAAAATAATACCAAACAAGAAGCAATACGAAAAAATTATATAAAATGCTGGTGGTACTTTGCTTTTTATTTGTTGAATAAAGAACAAGGCGTACAAGAGTGCGACGCAACGAAGATGCCCACCTGTACCGAACGTTGGTATCATAAAAATTATTTTCGTTGATACGTTCGGGCGAGCCACGAAATGCGATTGCTTACTCAATTAATTTTTCTACCCTTGCAAATTTCCCATCGGCATTAACGCCTTCAATAATGACGCGTAATTTTTTGCTGCTGTCGTTATTAAAAAATGTGAGACGTACTTTGTGATTTTTTGGATCGGTAAACACGTATGGATTCCAATACAGCGTTGTTCTTGCATCCGCATCATTATAAGGTTGAGGCACTGTATAATCGGGTGAATAAAATTCTTTATACTTTGTATAGCCCGCCACAAAAGTTTTTGGCATGCCAACATGAGGTTCGGAAACGGCTGTTCTTTCTTTTCCGGTACGCGTATAAATTGCGATAGCACCACCGCTTCCACCACCAATGGCACCAAAAAACGGAGGGCGAAATACTTTAATGTACGCAACATCCGTCATTTGTATATTGGCAAGCATACTTGCATCGGTTTGCATTTCATTTAAAAATAAATCAGGTTTTGCATTACGCCATGTAAAATCGGGCTGTCCGTTATTGTAATTAACGTTTAATCCGGCAACGCGTCCCTGCAAATAATTAAAAACACTGTATGCACTTTGTGCGATCAGATCGTTTGTAATATCGAATTGATATGCATCACTTCCTGCAAACAATCCGCTGGTATATCTTTCGTCCAATAATTGAGTCGCACTTTTTGTTTTTGCCCTAACAACAACTTCTTTTAAAGTAACTGAAGCGCTTAGTTTTTTTAATCGTTCCTGTTCATCAATCATCATTCGTATTTTTTTTTGTGCGGCACTGTCGGCAAGGGTATTCAGAAAAAAAGATCTTTGAAAATAATTTTTATTGATGGGCAATTCGGGTAATAATCCATTATTAAAACGAACGGTAGCGATATCAGTAAATTTCCTGTCTCCATTAAAAATATAATTTACCGAAAGTGTATCGAAGAAAATGCCATGATTATTTACAAATGAAGCGTTCTTATCAATCGGTAATGATAAAAATTGTTTGCTGCTGTCTTTTCCCGAAATAATTAAATTGATAGAAGGTTTTACTAGTGATGTTTGAAATCCCCCGCCAAAAACTTTTCCCTTGATCATCACATATTCTGTTTCGCGCTGATAGGGGAAATCGGGCAGCTTACCTGCAACAATTTCATTCCATTTAAATCTTCTCCAACCATTGGTAAGCATTACCAGATCTAATTGTTGTGCGATGGAATCGGCTGTACTTGAAAAATAATAGGCAGGATTATGGACATAACCTTTTATATCGCTGCACAATAATAATTGTGAAATGATATTATTACTACTGTCGGTTATAACATTTGCATCTGTTACGGCGATTGAAAGATTGGAAGCAACAGTATCGGGTACATCTATTTCAATAACATTCTTTGCTCTTTTATTTAATCCAACAATAGGAAAAGATACTTTTGGATTAAATTGGTGTTGCTGATTATTTACAAAAACAATTCTTTCGGCAACAGGGATCCAGTTCACATCAAATAATGTAAGCAACATTACACCTGTTGGCAATTCGACTGTAGGTATTTGTGCAACTCCTGAAATTTTTTCTGAAAAATTTATTCTGGAACGATATACCAATTGCTGGTTCACTGTTCCAACTAAATTAAGTTGCTTTAAATTTTCGGGAACATCAATTGCTCTTTTGAGTGCCACTAATATCCTGCCTTTTAATGGATGCACTTCTAAATTAACACCGGTAGAAATTGCAATGGGCAATTCGGTTGTATGGGTTTCGCCCATTTCATCTTTCCAATCAGCAATATATTTTTCATCTTTTTTAGGTTCCAATGCAAAGCTTCCCATGCCATCGTGTTCTGAAACAAATGAGTCAACAAATACACCCGAACCAGTATGAATAGCACCTGCAACTTTTACAGGTTTGCCAAATTGATCATTGGCTTTAAATGCAACACGCGATAACAATCCAATTATAAGATCGCCACCTTCGGGGAAGAAATGGATACTTCTTATTTGTTGTATTTTTTTGGCGATAGGTTGTTTGATTTGTACAACAGGGATCTCTTTGTTGAATAAAAATGCAGTATCAAAATTCAACATCCATCTTGTATATGCTACTGCATGTATCGATGCTTCCTGATACGAATCGGGTATATCGAATTGCAACCTTGCTGTTGACTCAAAAACGGGTGCCACTGTGTGTTTTATTAATTTTCCTTCAGTATCAAACCAATCGATATAGATATTTTTGCTGTAATCCGAGAAATCGGTACCGGCCATCAGATACACTTTCATCCAAATCGTTTCACCGGGATTATAAATAGATTTATCGAAGTGAATATGGATTTTTTCGGATTGAAAACGTTCGCTATAAACACCAAGAACTGAATCTATTTTTTGTGCCGATGAACTAAGGCCACAACAAATAAAAATAATCGATACGGCAATTGATCTGATAATTTTTTGCATAAGAAAAATGATTTCAAATTTTTTTGGTATGACAGAGATATTAATTAATCGTATAACTCACGGTTCCGTCTTTTTCATCTTTTAATTGAACCCCCAATTTAATTAACTCGTTGCGGATGGTATCGCTGGTAACAAAATCTTTTTTTGCTTTTGCTTCTTTCCGAATGTTAATTAACAATTGCAATACACCATTCAATTGTTCGTTATCAATACCATCACCCTTTAAACCAAATATGTCTTCGAGATAAACCTTTAATTTTTTTTGTAACAACCGAATGGTCGATTCGTTCAAACTATCGGCAGATAATTGTTTGTTTTTAATTCCATTGATGATCGGAACCAATTCAAACATATTGCCCAATACTTTTGCCGTGTTGAAGTCATCGTTCATAAAATCATCAAATTCATTTAATAATCTTTGAACTTTCGTATCAAGTTCAATATCGATCATCGATTGACCATCGACGGTTGACCATGATAACTTCATCAAATTTTCGTATGCTTCCCATAAACGTTTTAATCCTTTTTCAGCAGCCTGCAATGCTTCATTACTAAAGTCTAAAGTAGAACGATAATGCGATTGAAGAATAAAAAAACGAATGGTCATTGGATGAAATGCCTGTGTTAATAACGGATGCGAACCTGTAAATAATTCACTCAGCTTAATTACATTATTATAACTCTTGCCCATCTTTCTGCCGTTGATGGTGATCATGTTATTATGTAACCAATATCGTGCAGGCGTTTTATGATTGCAAACAGTGCTTTGTGCAATTTCGCATTCATGATGTGGAAATTGAAGGTCCATTCCGCCACCATGAATATCAAATTCTTCGCCCAGATATTTTGTACTCATGGCTGAACATTCAATATGCCATCCCGGGAAACCTTCGCCCCATGGGCTTTTCCAGCGCATGATGTGTTCGGGTGGTGCATTTTTCCACAAGGCAAAATCATTTTTATTTCTTTTCTCATCCTGATTATCCAGGTCTCTTGTGGTATCTAATTGCTCTTCAATATTTCTTCCGCTTAAGATTCCGTAAGGCAACCCCTTTTTAGAAAAATCGGTATTGTATTTTTCAACATCAAAATAAACCGAGCCATTGGCAACATACGCATAACCATCTTTAATAATTTCTTCGATCATGTTTATCTGCTCAACAATATGGCCTGTTGCAGTTGGTTCGATACTTGGAGGAAGATTATTGAATTGGTCCATTGCCCAATGAAATAAGTTGGTGTATTTCTGTACCAATTCCATCGGCTCCAATTTTTCGATCACGGCTTTCGAACTTATTTTATCTTCAGCTTCGCGACCTTCTTCTTCAAAATGCCCCGCATCGGTGATGTTGCGTACGTACCGAACTTTATAACCTAAGTATAATAAATAACGATAGATAACATCAAACGTAATAAATGGCCGTGCATGACCGAGATGACTTTCGCCGCTTACTGTTGGTCCGCACACATACATTCCAACATGATCTTTTGTTATTGACCTGAACTCTTCTTTTTTTCTCGATAATGAATTATATACTTTGAGCGACATGATGTTGATCCTTGTTTTTGAAAATTGTATTTGAATGTTGCCGTTATTTGGCAAAAGTATAGGATAGCTGCATTAACAACAGCAAAAGCAACAAGAATATAGATAAAAGGCTTTCATAACAGGGCGAATATAATTTATTTTTTCAAACTGAGGTCGGTTACCAGCATAATATGATCGCTTAATCCTTCATCAACCATATCAAACTGCTGAATATTAAAATTATTATCGGGTAAAACATAATCGATGCGTAAGGTTGGTGCCAATGCAATGAAACTGCGACCTACGCCAAATCCTTTTTTCAAAAAAACATCCTGCCTGTCCTTTTTAATATGGAAGTAAGTATAACTGTTGGGCACATCATTAAAATCGCCGCAAATGATGGATGGGTAGGGACTTTTGGCAATTGCTTCAGCAACAGTTTTTGCCTGCACACCTCTTCGTTTAAAAGCTAATTTCATTTTATAAAAGATATTTTTAGATGCTGCCAGCATTTCTTCATCGGTTTCTTTTATTTTTTCAATATCGTCATAGTCTTCTTTTTTAAATTTAAATGATTGAAGATGTGTGGTATAAATTCTGAAGGTATCAACTCCTTTTATCACATCGGCATAGATCAAACTTTCGGCAACACGGTATTTAATTCTTCCCGAATCGATGAATGGGTATTTTGAAAAAATGATGCAACCCGAATTATAAACGCCGTTACTTCTTTTATAATCTTTCGAAAAATAATAGTAGGGATAATCCTGCGCAAACAATGCAATATTATCTGTTTCGGTATTTGAATGATTGGTGCTGTTGAATTCCTGCAGGCAAATAATGTCAGGTTCTAGATCTGTAATGGTTCCGGCAATATCTTCGCGAATATGTTTCCTGATGGCTTTATTTTTTGAAAGCCCGTTAAAACTTTCAACGTTCCAATCAACTATCCTGATGCTGTTTTTACTTTTTGTTTTTTCGAATTCATTTTTTGTATGAAATGCCAATACCACAGAGATCTGTTGCCAGCCAATTAATAAGGTTACCGCCGAAATCAATGCCAGCTTAGGTTTTGCAATGAGCCAAAAAATTACTGAGAATAATAAAATAATGATAAAATAAGGGATAAGAAGGCCAAGAAAGCCAATCCACCAAAATTTAGCGGGATTTAGCCATGGTGATAAGCAGGCCAATAAAAACAAAACCACGATCACCATGTTGATGACAACAAAGATTGTTTTAGATGTTTTTCTCAGCGAGTTTTTTGCCATTATGTAAATGTAAAAAACATTTACTTCAATTGTATGTCGACTAAATTTGGATAATGATCCGATAAATGAAGATGAGGCGAATTGTGTTGAACTGCTCTTAACCTTTTATTCATCAATACAACATCGATGCGGAGTGTTGGAGAAATACTGTCGTAAGTTCCGCCAAAACCAAAACCCGTTGATAAAAATGCATCACTTAACCCTTTGGTGAGATGCTGATAAACAAAACTTGACGGAACCGAATTCAGATCGCCGCAAAATATAAATGGTATATCTGCTTTATTTAATTCTGATTTGATCAGTTTGGCTTGTTCAATGTGCATTTTGTCGAAGGCTTTTAATTTTCTGAAAGTGGATGAATGAAAAATCAATCCACTATCGGCTTCTAAAAAATTATATTCTCTGGGTGAAGCATTTTCGGCATGTATGCCCATGGAATGCAGGTGAGCATTGAATATTTTTATAGGTTGTGCTTTAAAATAAATGGTTGCAAATTGAAAACTTTCCCCGGAAAGATTACCGGCAAATTTAAGTCTACCCGTATCAGAAAAGGGGAACCTTGAAAACATTACCGTGCCATACTGTGTTGGTGCCCATGATTGGTTGTATGTATGATCGATGGCAAAATAAACATACGGATATTTTAAAGTGTCTTTTATGTAATTGATATCTGAATAAAAATCCTTACCAATGATATTCGAGAAATCCTGAAAACATAAAACATCGGGATTATTGTCCTGAATAAATTCAAACATCTGCCTGCGAATATTATCGGGGTCATCATTTTTCTTTTGACAATCGCCAAAATAATTTACGTTCCACGATAATAAACGAAAGCTATTCTCAACTTTTTCATTCAAAAATGCTTTGCGTGAATGAAAACCAAAAACAGAATTGATATTTTGAAAACCTGCAAAGATTATCAACAAAAAAATCAAACTTGTCTTACGAAAAATAATTAAGGATAATAAAAACAAAGCAATCATTCCTACCAGCAAATACACAAAACCCAGCGCTAAAAATGTAAGCGGCCAAAACTTAACGGGATTAATATACGGCGTTAAACAGGCAAGAAGGTAAACACAAGAATAAATAATACCTGCAATGAAAAATAATATTTTGAAAATAGATTTTTTTTGCGCCGTCATTATTTTTTAAAGTTCTTCGTTACTTGCTTTCTTTAAAAATTCTTTCTCATCTTCGGTTAACATATGATAACCTTTCTCGTTTATTTTATCTAATAATTCATCCACACGTTGTTGTGTAAGATCGGGTACTTTTTTTAAAATTTTATTTGACTTTTTTTCTTTGTCGATCTTAATGTCGTTTTTTTTATCGGGATTAAAAAGATCATTAAACCAATCAACAAAATTATTCATCCAGTTGCTCCAGTCATTACCTTTTCTTAACTGACGAATAAAAACAAACCCGATAATACCTCCTGACAAATGTGCAATGGCATAACCGCCGCTCGAACTAGCAATCGTCGCATAATCAATAGCAACAAATATCAAAGTCAATACCCACAAAGGAATGCCGCCGTTGATCATCGGGAAAATTCTGTAATCCGGAGCCAGAGATGTTGTTGCCACCGCAACAGCCATCACAGCCGCACCACCGCCAATCAAACTTGGTGAAAGATCAATAGATTGATGTAACGCAGGGATTAAATTAACACTTAATAAAAAACAAACAGCACCTGTAAATCCACCATAAATATAAATGGGAAATATTTTTTTATTGCCGGTAAGATCCTGTAAAATAAATCCAAACCCCCATAACCATAATAAAGTGCTCAACAATGCCCAGATACTGAGATGTGAAAACATATAAACAAAAATTGTCCAGGGCCTTGTTATTAATTTTTCGGTAGCAGCAGGTAATGTAAACCAATCAAGAATTTGTTTCTGAAAAAAAACGGCAGCAGCAATATTATCCTCGTAAGATAAAAAATAAATGATCTTCAAAAAATTAAGCAAAACAAAAATGATTGCATTCACTGCAATCAACATCACCAGACTATTATTGCTTTGTCCTAACAATGGGATTCGGCCGGGCTTATATTCTCTGACACTCATATTCCAAAGTTCGATAAAAATGTGTGAAGTAATGTTAACCTTTAATAAAACCTGCGACGATTGGTCTTATTCCAGAAATACACCAATAAAAATCCAACAACAGCACCGCCAAGATGTGCCCAATGTGCCACATTATCTCCGGCAGAATTTTCGAATGCCATGCTTAATTCAAATCCTGCATACAATAAAACAAACCATTTTGCTTTTATAGGAAGAAAGAAGTAAAGATAAATTTTTGTGTTGGGGAATAAATAACCAAATGCAGCCAAACAACCAAACACAGCACCCGATGCGCCTATTGTTGCTTCATTCAATCTGAAGTTTGGATCATGCAAAACTTGTTGTTGTTGTTCATACGATAATAAATTAAATGCTTCAACAACCGGTTGCATTTGAAAATATAAAACGATCATATGTGCCAATGCTGCACCCAATCCGCACGAAATATAAAATGTAAGAAATCTTTTTGGTCCCCATAAATTTTCGAGTATCGAACCAAACATCCACAAGGCAAACATGTTACCGAAAATATGTCCCAGATTTCCATGCATGAACATGTGTGTAATGAATTGCCAAGGTTTAAATAAAGGGCTTTGCCATGTATGCAACGCAAACAGATCGTCCATGTTCAACAATTGTTTGCCCACCGTGTTTTGTGCTAAAAAAAACAAAACATTTATTATTAAAAGATTTTTAATAACTGTTGGCAATATCTGAAAACTGCTTGGTCTGAATTCTGTCATACATTTGAAAAACTAATATTAAAAAAAAGAAAAACTAAATCGTTCAACGATGTTAAAAATACTCAACGATTTAGTTTTTAGTATTTATATTTTAAGCTTTTAATTTTAATTGCATTACATTTTCGATATGATGTGTATGCGGAAACATATCCACCGGTTGAATTTTTGTTACCTCATATTTTTCATCCAGTAATGCAATGTCCCTTGCCTGTGTTGCCGGATTGCAACTAACATACACAATGATCGGCGCCTCAATTTCTAATAATTTCTTTACCAATTTTTCGTGCATACCTGCACGTGGAGGATCGGTAATAACAACATCCGGCCGGCCATGCGCTGCAAAGAAAGCATCATCACAAATATCGATCACATCGCCACTCACAAATACAGAGTGCAAAATATTGTTTAACGCTGCATTCTCTTTTGCATCTTCAATAGCTTCGGCAATTAATTCAACGCCAACAATTTTCTTTGCATGTTTACTTGCAAAAATACCGATGCTGCCTGTACCGCAATATAAATCGTATAGGGTTTGTGTGCCATTTAATTCGGCGAATTCTCTTGCAACCTGATATAATTTTTCGGCTTGTTTGGTATTGGTTTGAAAAAATGATTTCGGACTTATCTTAAATTGAAAGTCTTCTAATTTTTCGATGATCGATCCTTTACCAAAATAAACCTGCGGATGCAGATCGTAAATACTGTCGTTGAATTTTTTGTTGATGGTAAATAATAAAGTTGTTATCTGCGGAAACTGTTGCAGCAACTCATCAAATAATTGTGTTTGATTTTCTGCCTCATAACCCAACACAATATTGATCATCAGTTCACCGGTTGTTGCAAAACGAACCACCACATTTCGCAACCAGCCCTGATGCGTTCTGAAATCATAAAACGGCAAATTATTTTTTACCGCAAAAGCTGCAATGGCTTTGCGAATTAAATTAGTTGGCTCGTGTTGCAAATAACAGGTATCTATTTCAACGATCTTATCAAACATTCCTTTTGCATGAAAACCTGCAAAGCCGCCTTCATTAATTATTTCGGCACCGGATGCTTTTAATTTTCTAAACTCATCCGAAGGGATAAATTTTTTATTGCAAAAAGTAAATTCTAATTTATTGCGGTAATGTTTTGTTTCATCGGCGCCGATGATCGGAAACATCGGTGGCAACTGCACTTTACCAATGCGACTTAAATTATCGCTTACCTGTTTTTGTTTATAGATTAATTGTTTGTCGTAAGGCAAACTTTGCCACTGGCAACCACCGCACACACCAAAGTGAGAACAGAAAGGAACAACCCTGTCGGCAGAATATTTTTTAAACCGCAACGGATAACCTTCGGCCCAATCTTTTTTACTTTTAATTA
>JAGWPQ010000569.1 GCA_028877045.1 Bacteroidota bacterium
CCCGATAAAATAAAACCTGTTGCATTTAAAAAGGTATCGTTAAATGGTAGTACGCTTACTGTACAATTGCCGCCAATATCTGTTGTGGTTGTAGAATTAAAATAACTTTTTTAAAGAGCATTATTCGAATGAAATCTTTAAAAATAATAGTAAATATTTTTATTTTTTTTAGCTGTTTGTTTAAATCATCGGCTCAGATTGTTGTTAAAGTAAACGAACCTAAAGCAATCATTCAGCCAACCATGTGGGGCATTTTTTTTGAAGATATAAATATGGCTGCTGATGGTGGTTTATATGCTGAGTTGGTAAAAAACCGGTCATTCGAATTTACACAACCGCTGATGGGTTGGAAAGAACAAAATAAACAAAATGGTTCTGTTTTAATTGTGAACAGAAATGGTGAAAATACTGCAAATCCGCGTTTTGCAAGGGTTTCGGTGAAGACAGATGAACCTTACGGGTTAACGAATGAAGGCTTCAGGGGAATGGGTATCAAAAAAAATAACGGATACGATTTTTCTGTTTGGGCCAAATTAAATGAAGGCGATAAGTCTATCATCCATGCGCAGTTGATCACTTCAAAAAATGAAATTGCAGGCGAAGCAAAAATTATTGTTGAAGGAAATGACTGGAAAAAATATGCTGTTAGTTTTCATTCATCAGTTACAGATGAAAAAGCAAAACTGAATGTTTGGTTTGAAGAAAGATCTGTTGTAGATGTTGACATGATTTCATTGTTCCCAAAAGATACATGGAAAAATAAACCGGGCGGGTTACGTGCAGATCTGGTACAAAAACTCGCCGATTTAAAACCCGGCTTTATACGCTTTCCCGGTGGTTGTATTGTTGAAGGAAGAGATTTGTCCAACCGCTATCAATGGAAAAGAACAGTTGGAAATATTGAAGACAGGCAACTCATCATCAACAGATGGAATACAGAATTTTCTTATCGCTCAACACCCGATTATTTTCAATCATTTGGTTTAGGATTCTTCGAATATTTTCAATTAGCAGAAGATATCGGTGCAGAGCCTTTGCCTATCATTAATTGCGGAATGGCTTGCCAGTTTAATTCGGCAGAAGTTGTTACCACAAACGAATTGGATAATTACATACAAGATGCTTTGGATTTAATTGAGTTTGCCAACGGATCAACAGAAACCAAGTGGGGTAAGCTTCGTGCAGCAATGGGTCATCCTCAACCATTCAATTTAAAAATGATGGGTGTGGGTAATGAAAATTGGGGGCCGCAATATATCGAGCGGCTTACTTTATTTACAAAAACAATCAAAGCAAAATATCCTTCAATTAAATTAGTAAACAGTTCGGGAACAGATCCTGTTGGTGAAAGGTTTGATTATTTGAATGGCGAACTGAGAAAAATGAATGCTGATTTGATTGATGAACATTATTACAAACCACCAGAATGGTTCTTGCAAAACGCAAAACGTTATGATGGTTACGACAGAAACAGTTCTAAAGTTTTTGCAGGTGAATATGCAGCGCATTCCAACTTATCTGATGATGCTGATAAAAAAAATAATTGGCAGAGTGCTTTAGCTGAAGCTGCTTTTATGACCGGACTGGAACGCAATGCTGATGTGGTTTCTATGGCTTCTTATGCACCACTGTTTGCTCATATCGATGCTTGGCAATGGGCACCGGATTTAATCTGGTTTAATAATTTGCAATCCTATGCTTCGCCAAATTATTATGTGCAACAAATGTATTCGCTCAATAAAGGCTCGCAGATAGTGCCCATCGTTTCAAATAGTGAAGTAATTGCCGGGCAGGATAGTTTGTATGCTACTGCATGTATCGATCAGGCAACAAGTGAATTGATTATTAAACTTGTAAATGTTTCAGGGAAAGAACAAATACAAAATATATTGATGAACGGCGTAAAGAAACTTTCATCCACTGCTTCCGCCACAGTATTAGAAAGCAATGAATTGAATAAAGCGAACTCATTTGTTCATCCTGAAGCAATTGCTCCCAAAGAAGAATCTTCTCTGGCAGTGAAAAATAAAAACATCTTAATAAGACTCATGCCCTATTCTTTTGAAGTGATTAGAATAAAAATTCTCGATCATTAAATTATCGTTCATCTGAGTATAAGAAAGAGGTGCGAAGAATATATTTTTAAATAAATGTACTTTATACAATTATAAAAACAAGCTTATATTAGCATATCATTTTAACGATTATTGCCAGATTATGTCAAGTTTAGCATATGTTATCGGAGTGGATTACGGAACAGATTCTGTGCGCTCCATTGTTGTATCTGCCTTTACCGGTAAAGAAATAGCTACTTCAGTATTTTATTATCCACGTTGGAAGGAAGGTAAATTTTGTAATCCGTCTGTCAACCAGTTTCGCCAGCATCCTTTAGATTATATTGAAGGTTTGGAAGCAACTATCAAAGATTGCTTGCAAAAAGCGGGGCCGGAAATTGCTGCAAATATTAAAGGTATATCTGTTGACACAACAGGGTCAACCCCCGTTGCTGTAAATATCAACGGAACTCCTTTGGCGTTGTTACCTGCATTTCAAGATAACCCTAATGCAATGTTTGTGTTATGGAAAGATCACACATCGGTTGAAGAAGCCGCTGAAATAAACGAACATGCAGTAAAGTTCGATATAAATTATTTGCAATTTGTTGGCGGCATATATTCAAGCGAATGGTATTGGGCAAAATTGTTGCATGTTTTAAGAGAAGATGAAGCTGTAAGAAATAATATTTACTCTTGGGTTGAACATTGCGATTGGATTCCTTTTTTATTAACCGGCGGTAATGATGTAAAGCGAATTAAACGAGGTGTTTGCAGTGCAGGCCATAAAGCTTTGTGGGCTGCGGATTTTGGCGGATTGCCACCTGATGAATTCTTTGCAACATTAGATCCTTTATTAAAAGGATTTACCAAAAAATTATTCGAAGAAACTTATCCTGCCGATGAATCTGTTGGTACCATTTCAAAAGAGTGGGCTGAAAAATTAGGATTGCCCGAAACCGTTACAATCGGCATCGGTGCATTCGATTGCCACATGGGTGCGGTGGGCGGACAAA
>JAGWPQ010000570.1 GCA_028877045.1 Bacteroidota bacterium
GGAACACCATCAACTGCTGTGATATAAGGCAAATTGATTTCTGTTTCAGAAGAAGAACTTAATTCAACTTTTGCCTTTTCAGCAGCTTCTTTCAAACGCTGTAATGCCATCGGGTCTTTACGAAGGTCGATCGCTTCATCTTTTTTAAATTCGTCGGCCAACCAGTCCATGATCACTTTATCAAAATCATCACCACCCAAATGTGTATCACCATTGGTTGATTTTACTTCAAATACACCATCACCCAAATCCAAAACAGAGATATCGAAAGTACCGCCACCCAAGTCGAATACGGCAATTTTCTGATCGGCATGTTTTTTATCCAATCCGTAAGCCAATGCTGCAGCAGTAGGTTCGTTCACGATACGGCGAACATTTAAACCTGCAATTTCGCCGGCTTCTTTTGTAGCCTGACGTTGTGCATCATTAAAATAAGCAGGCACCGTAATTACGGCATCGGTTACTTCCTGACCCAAATAATCTTCAGCAGTCTTCTTCATTTTCTGAAGGATCATGGCCGAGATTTCCTGTGGTGTATATTGACGACCGTCAATGTCAACACGAACGGTATTATTGTCACCTTTCACTACTTTATAACCCCAATGACTGATCTCTTCTGTCACTTCATCATAACGGCGGCCCATAAAACGCTTCACACTCGAAATGGTATTATGCGGATTAGTGATAGCCTGACGTTTTGCAGGATCCCCTACTTTACGTTCACCATTCTTTAAAAAACCAATCACAGAAGGCGTTGTACGGCGGCCTTCGTCGTTAGCAATTACTACCGGTTCGTTACCTTCCATAACAGAAACGCAACTGTTTGTTGTTCCTAAATCAATTCCTATGATCTTTCCCATAAAATAAATTTTTAATTTTTAGATTCGATTCCACAATCAAATCAGCCTTGAATGTCAACGATTATGCCATGAGGGGTTGGAATGCAAAATTGTCAGACTAAAAAAACAGCAATTATACCTTCGCTGCCTTAAACGAATAATGTTTTTGAGAGAAATAACTGAACACGATAAGCAAACCTGTTGTACAAATTTTTGAAGGCGTAGGATACCATCCAAATTCTATGATGAATAACTTAAGCAGGTAATAATTCAGGATCATATTCAATACAACCACTACCAGATACCTGAAAAGTTGCACATGTTTTTTCAGATCCGATTCTGTAAACACAACATAGCGGTTCAAATAAAATCCGGTTGCAAAATTTATCCAAATCGCAAACAAATAATCGGCAGCAATAAATGGCTTCAGCGCCAGATTTCCATAGAAAGGTATATAACCCAGATGCACGACTTGTTTATGAAAAATAAAATTATATCCAACCGAATACAGAAAAATACCAAACACCACATTGGCGCCGCCGCAAGCCGCATACCGAAAGGTTTGCAACGGCATGATCTTTTTTACCACCGGGTAAAAAAAATCCACTACACTTAAAATAGTATTTTTTGTAAAGTGATGGATCTTATTCATAAATGCGGCGAAGGTAAAATTTTATCGTTTAGATTTGCAACCTTAAATGTTAATTTATATATGAGTGTTGCCGATCAGATAAAGGCCGTTACCGTAAAAGCGATCAAAGAATTATATGCTGTTGAATTAGCAGAAAATAATATTTTGGTCAATGCCACCAAACCCGAGTTTGAAGGCGATTATACCGTGGTTCTTTTTGCTTTTGTAAAACAATTAAAAAGATCGCCCGATGCGTTGGGAAATGAACTGGGCAATCATCTTATCAAAAATCACAGCGAATTATTTACTTCATTCAATATCATCAAAGGTTTTTTGAATTTGGTTGTTGCAGATAATTACTGGATCGGTTTTTTACAACAGCAACACAACAATATTTCTTACGGTATCAAAGAAAAAAATGGCGAAAGAGTGATGGTTGAATACAGCTCTCCCAACACCAATAAACCTTTGCATCTTGGTCATTTAAGAAATAATTTTTTAGGATGGAGCATTGCCGAAATATTAAATGCCAATGGATATGATGTAGTAAAGACCTGCATTGTAAACGATCGCGGCATCCATATCTGCAAGAGTATGATCGCATGGCAATTGTTTGCCAACGGTGCAACGCCTCAGTCATCAAATACCAAAGGCGACCATTTTGTGGGCGATTATTATGTGAAGTTTAATGATGAATATAAAAAACAGGTTGAAGAATTAATTGCAACAGGTGTAAGTAAAGAAGATGCCGAGAAACAAGCACCCATCATGAAAGCCACTCAGCAAATGTTGCTGGATTGGGAAGCCGGAAAGCCCGATGTGATCGAATTATGGAAGAATATGAACAGTTGGGTGTATGATGGTTTTAATACAACTTATAAAACCATCGGCAGCGATTTTGACAAAATTTATTACGAAAGCAATACTTATTTGTTAGGGAAATCTATTGTTGAAAAAGGCTTGGAAAAAAATGTATTCTTCAAAAAAGAGGATGGAAGTGTGTGGATCGATCTTACTGCTGATGGCTTGGATGAAAAAGTGGTGATGCGCAAAGATGGCACATCTGTTTATATCACGCAGGATATTGGTTTGGCCGAGCAAAAGCAAAATGAATTCAATGCCGGTCAAAGTATTTATGTGGTGGGCGATGAACAGAATTATCATTTCAAAGTATTAAAACTGATCTGCGAAAAATTAGGCTTGCCTTCTGCCGATCAGATCTATCATTTAAGTTATGGCATGGTTGAATTGCCAACCGGCAAAATGAAAAGCCGCGAAGGCACTGTTGTTGATGCCGACGATCTGGTTGAAGAAATGATCAGCATCTCTCAGCAAAAAACCGAAGAGTTGGGTAAGGTAAAAGATTTTACTGCCGGTGAATTAGAAGAATTATACAAAACCATTGGCCTCGGTGCATTAAAATTTTTCTTATTGCGTGTTGACCCGAAAAAGAAAATGGTTTTTAATCCCGAAGAAAGCATCGACTTCCACGGTTTCACCGGTCCATTTGTTCAATACACACATGCAAGGATAAAAAGCATTTTGAGAAAGCTAGAAGGAGTCGGCAGTAAGGAGTCGGGAGTCGGGAGTTTGCTTCCGTTGGAAAAAGAGCTCATCATTCAATTGGAAATATTTCCGACCATCATCGCAGAAGCAGCAGCAGAGCACGACCCATCGAAATTGGCCATCTATATTTTTAATCTGGCCAAAGTGTTCAATTCATTTTACAGCGAACATTCCATTGCCAATGCGGAGAGCGAAGAGAAAAAACAATTGCGTTTACAATCGGCACAGTTAACTGCCAATGTTATAAAAAGAGGAATGAGTTTATTAGGAATAAAAGTTCCTGAGAGAATGTAGGGAAATTAAAAATTGATAATTAAAAATTAAAAATTGCCCGTTACATTTGTTTTCCGAAATTTTAGATGTAGAGAATATTAAATCATAAATATTAAATCTAAAATTTATTTGCCCGGGTGTTGAAATTGGTAGACAAGCCACTTTGAGGTGGTGGTACTCGCAAGGGTGTGCAGGTTCGAATCCCGTCCCGGGCACTTTACAAAACTTTTGGCGATTCATTAATGAATCGCCATTTTTTTTCAAACCCCTTACCATTGGCTGAGTTCTTCTTTAGATTCTTTGGCATCATTATGTTATGCAACCCTTGAAGCAAATGTCCTGATTGCTTTAAAAGCAGTTTGCTTGATGCTCATTTCTTCTTCAATGTCATAGTCTTCCTGAAGAATTTTGCCCGGATGAATATTTTAAAGTTTAGCAATGATCTTTAAAATTTTAGTGATAATCAATATCTCTACGGCATTTGTTTTTAAGCCATGCGAAATATTTTTTCCAGTTTTTTACCCTTTGCCAATTCATCCACTAATTTGTCCAGATATCTTACTTTTTGTGTTAGCGGATTTTCAATGTCTTCTATTCTGTATCCGCAAATTACTCCTGTTATGAGGTGGGCATTTGGATTTAGTTTGGCTGTCTCAAAAAATGTTTTAAAAGTAACTTTTTCGTCAATCAATTCTTGCAGTTTATTTTCATCGAAACCTGTCAACCATTGTATTATTTGATGCAATTCTTCCTTTGTCCTGCCTTTGCCAACAACTTTTGATATATAATGCGGATAAACCGAAGCAAATGTCATTTTAGCAATGCGGTCATCATGTTGAGGGGTTGTATTCATAACTTAATTCAATAATAAAATAAGTCTGCTAAAATTAAAGAACAGCATCCGGGTAGAAATGATCTGTTTTGAAAAAGTGTTGTACTGCATACCAGCAACATCCGGGTATTTCTTGCAGGTCATGGGTTTAATAATATCCGGCAGGAACAGAGGCTGATTATAGTAAATAACTCATACATCAATGTCCGGTGCCACATGCAGCAATACTTTTCTTGACGTTTCGTGCTTTTGCTTTGCGATTGACCAATTAGTCTTTTAATCTGTTTTCAATGTCCATTCTTTCGTGCAAGATTCTTATAACCTCAAGTGTGTCTTCGTCGTTGTTAATTCGATAAAATATTACATGCGACTTAACTCTTGCACAACGATAATTTTTTCTGACATGGTCATAGTCTTTGCCTGATGTTGGATTTTCTGTCAAATACTCAATTTCATCAAAGATCAAATTTAAGTACCTGTCTGCCTGCTCTAATGACCAATTTTCAAAAGTGTAAAGCCAGATGCTTTCCATGTCCTCGGAAGCCTTTACACTTATTTTATAGTCCATTGGTTACATGTTTTGCGCGGAGGTTTTTAAGAGTATTCCGTCTGTCAAATTTTTTGACAAATCCTGACTTCTCTCCTTTTTTGAGCTCTTTAATTAAAGCTGTCTTTTGATTTTCTTCCTGTTCTAAAAGCCGTAGTGCAGTCCTGACAACTTCACTGGCAGAAGAAAAACGTCCGCTTTGAATTTGATCATTAATAAAACTGTCAAAATAGTCGCCCAAAAGAATGGAAGTATTCTTAGCCATAAATTGAATTTAGATCAAAAATACCAATTCTTGGTATAATCTAAAACAAATTATTGATTGCGTACAACGTTTACGCATTTGCCTTTTGTGTCCCGCCATTGGCAGGATGAAATTATATTGTTCAATTAATTGTAATCAAATAGTCACCGTCATTTTTTTTAAATGCTTCACTGATTTCTTTTTTGTTATGAAATATCAATGTATCCTTTGCAATTATTGTTAAGTCTTTATATGAAAAATAATTTGGCACTGACATTCCATGCTCCAATGTAAATTTTACTTTAGGAATAATCTTATAGCTTGCTGTCAAATTTATCGTGTCAAAATCATTTATATAGACTCCCGAATCCTGTCCGATATTTAGTTTTAAATATGATACATACTTTTGTTTTTGCCCTTCATAAATTTTATCTAAATAATTTTTGTCAAATGTTATTCTAAGATGAATTGTGTCAATAGTATTATTTATTATTTTACAATCATACACTGTGTCCATAACACAAGAATGAAATATCAAAGAAGCTAAAATTATTTTAAGAAATTGTTTCATGAATGTTTGTTCTCAAGTTGCCACCAAAGTCCACGCATTTGTGTTGTGCGTCCCGCCATCCAACAGCATTAACATAAATGCCCGTATTGTCTGCTGTTTTTATTTTAAATAATCACTTGCCTTAGCCAAATTGTATTCGGGCGAAACCCTGAAAAACAAATTCAATAGATTCATATGCCCCGCACCAAAGATGACAAGTATTTTATCTTTGGGCCCTGTCTTAATTGTTTGAATGTTACGAAATATGCGAAGGTTTCTGTTGAACCACCATCCTGTTACAAAGTCAGCACCCCAGAATTTGTCGTCAGCCGGTTGATATTTGAACATACTGATCAAATAATTTCCCAAATCTTTTTGTTCGTGTTCTTCACTATTTAGCATCCGAAGTTCAGCCTTGATTCCTTTTTCTTTAAAAATGTCTTTCGTAATGTAAGTTTTAGCCGTATCGGGATTATTATAGAAATAATCTTTGAATTTTTTTAAAGCTATTGTGTCATTGTCCAGTAGGCTGTCAATATTTTTATAGTTTCTGCCCCAATCATTTACACAATAAAGTTTTTGCAGCACTAATTTTTTAGCAACTCTGAAACCTATCTGCTCCTCTTCGGCACGGGAAAGTGTATATTGTCCGTTTCTGTAACTGTTATATAATGAGTCTATCTTTGACTGGTTTTCGGGGTCTTGCTCGATCGCTATGATTGTTGGTTTGAAATTTACTATCTGTCTGACAATGTCCTCAATTTCAGCCTGATATTTTTTATCCAGTACATCAATTTGGTCATTCTTACTGGTTTTTTGTATATCCCTGTTGTGAAATTTAAAATGAAAAGTGCCAATTGTCAAAACATCTGTTTTAGCACTTTGACCCGGGCATTTAATAATTGCAAATAACAGAATTAAAGTGAAATATTTTTTCATTTTTACTGTAATACGTATAAGCCCTCTATAAGTTACTACTTGTATTGTCGTCCTTTACCGCATTAACGCAAATGCCGGTGTTGTGGGCAGGCAATGTTAGTTGAGATACATTTCTTTAACGTTTGAACCTTTATATCTTTCTTTTGCTAAACTGTCAAGCCATTTACTTCTTATTTTGTCAATAATAAAAAAGAATGGTCTTTTGCCTTGAGCTCCTTCCGCCCTCATGTCACCTTCGGTTGAATCTACAACCATTTTTATATTGTCAAGTTTGGTTAAACTGTCAATTAATTTATAATCGTCAAAAGTCAAAATAGCTTCGGTAAAACCGCTATGGTCATTATTAATAATTTCTTGAATTGCTTTTGAGTTATTAAAACTATGCTTAAGCGAAAGCCGAAAATATGTCAGCCTGAATTGGTCAATGTAAATTTGTTTAAACACTTTTTCTTTTGATGTCAAACTATGGCTTCCTCTACAATTGAGCCCAGTAATTGATGTAGTTAAAATAATAATATAACAAAACATTTTTTTTGTTGTCATAAAATGTTGTCACGCTTGCCCACAACATCCACGCATTTGCGTTGTGCGTCCCGCCATGGGCAGGATAAAATTATGTTGTTCAATTAATTGTTTAGTTCAGTAAAGAAAAAATGTTCAGCACTTGCATTGTCCAATCACATTAACGCAAATAATCGTGATTATTGCTGCTATTCTTTTACTTCTATGTTATACTCTTTTAATAGATCCTTAAA
>JAGWPQ010000571.1 GCA_028877045.1 Bacteroidota bacterium
GGCCAACACCACCCTGACTGATAACAGATAATTTATTAAATCCAAATTTCGCGGCCATTGCATTCAATGTTTTTGGATAACCGTTCGATGCAACAGTTCCCGCAGTTGCAAAAACACCAATGGTTCCAACCGAATTATTTTTTTGATACTGCAATGCAGCTTTGCTTCCTGCATCGATCACACCAATCACCGGAATGAAATAACCCTGTTCTTTTACCAACTTTTTAATATCGGGCAAAGCATAAGCTGTGGCTGTGTTACAGGCGATAACAATCATTTTGACCTGCGGTTTTTCGAGTGTGATCATTTCTTTTTCCTGCAGCAACGAATAATGTTTTTGCAAAAAGAAATTCATGTTCTTGAAAATATGTTCTTTCAACAGATCGGTTTTATTTTCGGCTGCATAATTTCCATAAGGCATGTTTGCCTGATCGGCGAGATATTGATAAAACTCCGATTGAAAATCTAATTTACCATCGGCGCCCGGCTTTCCCGTTTCATTATTGAAAGCATCCAATGTCAGCATCGCTTCTAAAACAGTTAATCCGCCCGTACCCGAATCGAACACGCCGATCGGTGCATCAACTTTTACAGTTTTTTTGTTTGATTTTTTTATCAGTTCCTGTGCGCTTGATGCAACTGAAACAAAAAATATAGATAAAAATAAACTTGAATGAATCGTGATGCGAAACGTTTTCATAAGCCGATGTTTGATACAAATATAATAATTCGAAAAAAGAAAGATTTTATAACTGCATCATCCGATAAAAGATTATTTCTTTATGATTGAAATATTCCTTTCTTTCAAATGATTCAGCACAAAGTCGAAACAAGTTTTGTATTTACCAACTAACTCAGGTGGATAAACACCTTTCTCGGTAAACAACTTTTGGGCAATTAAATGAACCGCTGCAGTGCAGGTGTAGCCTGTAGTTCGGCTCATTGATGAAATTTTAGTAACAGGATCATATCTGTCAACCATATTAAATTCTTCTCTAACTGGTGCATCATTTTTCCTGCCTTCAATAATTATTCGCATTACAGTTAATTCTTCTTCTTCCAAACCTAATTTCCAGTCGTTAAATAAAATTTTAGAAGTGAATTGCAAAGGTGAAATGGAACTATTATTGATACTGATCTCTTCATGATCAAAAAATCCTGCTTCTTTCAATGCAATGATCAGATCAATATGACCGGGGTAGCGCAAAGTCTGTTCTTTAATATTTGGAATATGCGGCATAGTAAATAAAATACTACGCAAACCATCAGTATTAAAAGCTTCCAGCGTTCCAATGGTTTCGAATTGTAGAAATTTTCTTTCAGTCAACGCATCTTTACTGACAATAAATCCATTCTCTTTCAATCGCGCAGGTCTTGTATATTCTTCGATCACATCAACCGGTGAAAAAGGTGCTTTGTATTCAAAAGGTTTCTTTCTAATCTTGGGTAAGCCACCAACATAAAATTCAAAATTACTGATTTGCATTTCTTCATTGTACCGGCCGATGAATAAATTAGAGATGCCCGGTGCAACGCCAATATCAGTTATTACGGTAACGTTTTTTTGTTTTGCCAATTCATGCAATTGCAAAGCATCTTCGGGAAAGAAAGAAATATCGGCTACATTTTTTCCGCACGAAATAACTGTTTGCAAAGTATCGAATCCCATGAAACCAGGAACTGCTGTAACTATCAGGCCAAAATCTTTCAGCATTTCTTCATACTGATGATATGCTTTCAGGTCAACTTGTTTTGTTTCTATCGCAGCATTTCTTTGTTTAAGAATTTTCAGATTTTCAGCACTTACATCAAATGAAGTAATCTGGAATGATGTTGCCAGATCCAATGCTATAGCCCTTCCTACCATACCGCTGCCTAAAACTGCAATTTTCATATTCAATGTTTTATTAGTAATTGATGAGTCGTTAAATTTAGGTTGAAAAAAATTAGCGACATTTTATTTTCCGGAGTGAAAATTAAAATGCTGTTTTTTGCGATTATAGATTAACTTTAAGAACCATATTAATACAGGCGCGAACCCTTCTTAAATAAATTAAGTATGAAAAGGAAATTATCGTTTGCTGCTGTAGCATCTGTTTTACTGTTTATTGTACTACGAATTCAGGGCAGCCCATTAAAAACACCCATCAGCAAAAAAGCAATTGTTGATTTAGAATTTGCCGATACCATTACCCGTGTGCAGGAATTATTTGCCGCGTGGGATTTACAAACTGTCAAAATAAATGTGTGGATCGATTTTTTATTCATCATTGCCTACGTTTCGTTTTTATCGCTTGCAGCCAAAGCCACTGCGGCAAAACTGAAGAACGGTTTCTTTAAACAGTCGGGTATTTTTTTCAGCCGACTTGCTTTTATTGCAGGCTTACTTGATGTTTGTGAGAATATTTTTATGTTGCAAACGGCAGAAGGAAACTATACGCCAATTTCTTTAACGCTAACTTATTATTTTGCTGCTTTCAAATTCGTTTTTGCAGGATTAATTATTTTGTATCTGCTGATCTCATTGACAAGGTTCAATAAAAATATCATTTGATATTTTAGTTGTTTTTTTACTGATATGAAAAACTATAATTAATTTTTATTTTTTTGTTCGCTCCAAACCTTTCTTCCGTAACCTTTGATCACATGTTTTTCGCTGTGGTAAGATGAACGAACCAGCGGGCCACTTTCTACATAATCGAAGCCTAAGGAATAACCAATTTCTTTTAGTTCTGCAAATTCATCGGGATGTACAAAACGTTGTACAGGTAAGTGTTTCAGGGTTGGTTGAAGGTATTGACCTAAAGTAAGCACATCGCAGCCAACAGCCACCAGATCTTCCATGCTTTTAATCACTTCTTCTTTTGTTTCGCCCAAGCCCAGCATGATCCCTGTTTTTGTTCGCATGCCACCTTGCTTTAACATTTTAAGCACTTCCAAACTTCGTTGGTATTTTGCCTGAATACGAACTTGTTTGGATAAACGTTCAACCGTTTCCATATTATGGCTCACCACTTCGGGTGCTGCATCGATGATACGTTGCACCTGTTCTTGTATTCCTCTGAAATCCGGGATCAATGTTTCTAAAGTTGTTTCAGGGTTTAATGTTTTTACTGCTTTGATAGTATTGTGCCAAATAATAGAGCCGCCGTCACTTAATTCGTCGCGGTCAACACTGGTAATAACAGCATGTTTTACTTTCATCAAATGAACAGCTTCGGCAACACGTTGCGGTTCGTCCCAATCAACCGGTTCCGGGCGGCCGGTTGCTACGGCGCAAAAACGGCAACTGCGTGTACAAATATTACCAAGTATCATAAATGTTGCAGTGCCTTCGCCCCAGCATTCACCCATGTTGGGGCAATTGCCGCTTTCACAAATAGTATGTAATTTATGATCGTCGACCAATCCGCGAACATGCTTATAGCTTTGTCCGAGTGGTAATTTTACACGAAGCCAATCGGGTTTTTTTATTTTTGAATTTGACTGATCGATAAATGATATTTCCTGCACGCTGAGTTTATTTTATTTTAAAAAAAGTCAGTATTGAACTGAATTTACAAGTGATCAATTCTTTCACTGAAAGAATTGAGACAACCGGAGCTGATAGCAGCACTAAAGCTGGTCAACAAAAATTAAGCAGCAAAAATAAATTACTTTCTTTTACCAAACTCGATTTTAATATACGCATTTAAAAATGCATGGTGCGGATCGTTTTGAACCATGATGGGCATTTTTTCGCTGTAATATTCTAAATTTAATCCCACTTCAAGTGCAGATAAAACTTCGTTATAACGGCCATAATCGAAACGCAAACCACTACGAAGATGAATGCCCGGAACATATTTTATTTCGCTGAACCCTTTACCAAAAGATGATGCACCGGTAATAATATCGGGGTTTAAAAAAGTACTGTCGTTATTGTTGTATTTTATATCGGTTACATTTCCGGTATTGGGATCTACGACCTGAATATAATATGGCTTCAACATTCCCAAACTCAAGCCACCACCATAAATTGCCGAAACAGCCACACCATTTTTATTTCCTTTCCCGCCAATTAAATATTGACTTCCGAAACCTAGTTTGAGATAATAAAAATTATTTTCCTTGCCATAAACAAATGGATTGCCTAATGATAAACCGGGAATATTATAAGCACTTTTCGATAATTTTTCCTGTTTGGGATCTTTGTGTTCGCCCAATTCCAACCACCAAAGGTTTGTCTTGGTGATGGATTTATATTTTCCATGTTCATTAATAATATTCCATCCGTCGGTGTTTAAAGCGAATCCCCATAAACTTTGCTTTTGATAAATGAGTGCACCCTCTTCTTCCTGCTTAATTAATTGATTGATCTTTTCTTTGCGTGCTTCTTTTTTTTCTTTTCGTGTTGATGGCTGATTATCCTGTGCAATTAATATTACCGGAATTGAAACGATGATGAATACAATTAACTTCTTCACTTAAATTAATTTAATGGTTGTAAATTTATATAAAAATAAGGTCAATGACATCAACAGTAGTCTATAAAGGTTTTTTAAGAACAGAATTAACACATTTGCAAAGCAGCACTGTAATTGAAAACGATGCACCTACCGATAATATGGGTAAAGGCGAACGTTTTTCGCCAACCGATATGCTGGCAACTTCGTACGGAAGCTGCATGATAACTACAATGGCGATACGTGCTGCCGACATGAATCTGAATTTTGATGGTACCAAAGTAGAGATAACCAAAATCATGAGTAGTGATGCCCCGAGAAGAGTGATTGGTATTAAAGCCGACCTATTTTTCACAAAACTTTTTGAAGCTACTGCCGAACAGAAAGAACAATTGGTCAGAATTGCAAGAAGCTGCCCCGTTGAAAAAAGCCTGCACCCCGATATTAAATTGGATGTAAGTTTTAACTGGTAGGTTTTAA
>JAGWPQ010000572.1 GCA_028877045.1 Bacteroidota bacterium
GTACAAGTGTGCGACGCAACAGGTGCTTCATTGAAAAACTATTGCCCGTAACAAAATAAATTATCGCTTTCTTAAAAAACTTCCGGTCAATGCAGAGAAGCCTGCAACTAATCCGCCGATAAATGCTGTTAAAAGAATTAATGAAATATACGAACCGTGCAATGGTAAAATATTGGCAACTTTTACTGATAACAAATGTTGGTTGGCAATATCGATCATAAAAGCAAGTATTGCCCACAATGCAAACTGGGCAAGGAATGCAGCAAAAAAAGCTTTCCACGGTTTTTGATGTATGGCCGCTGCAATAATTAATGATGTGATGGCAAAACTCCACCAGGGCAATGCCGTAAATAATCCAATTGCAAAACTTAATAATGCGGTCAATATGATTGCAGTTATAAATTTCATGAGAAAAATTTTATGCTTTAGTAAAAGTAAAATGCCATTTAATTCTGTCGTGATGACTTGCTTCCTGTTTGTTTAAAAACAAAACAGAATAATATTTTCCGTTCACCCAACTGTCAATAAATGTATCATAATATTTACTGCCGGGGTTACCGCTTTGTCCGCCCGGATACACAGCATACGCCTCAACTTTATCGGTCAAATGAACGATCATTCTCCAGCTCGGGCCATGATTGGCAGTTGTTGCATTGATACTTTCAGCACCGCCGCCAATGGGCAAATGCAAACGGCTTAACGCAGGAATTTTTAATAGATGATTTACATACGAGTCTTTAAAAACACCCCATTCCAATTTATTTTCCTGTGATGCTTTCAATAAAGTTTTACTTGCTTTTTGAAATGCAATTAACACCACATCATTCCAGGTTTCTTTTTTATCGGCCGTATTTATATCATCAGCAAAAGCATAAGCCGAATCTTTTAATGCATCCACCAATGTTGGTTGATCGGGCCAGGACAATGGCAACTTGCTTCTGCCAAACTCATCGCCATAGGTTTGTTTATAAACACTGTCCCAGAAAACTTTAAAAATGGTGGCGCCTTTTTCATTGATGTCGTTTTTTAAATTCCATGATTTTAAAATATCGAGCTGATTTTTTTCTTCGGCATTTAATTTTGTTTCATCCAGATATTTCAATAAAAACGGTCTGGTGAATTCGGCCAACACATTATAATTATCTGTTTGCAATTTTTCCATATCCTGCGGTGTGATATTGTTCATCTCCGCCAATTTTCTGTTGATGATCAATCCGCGGAACACAGGAAAATTTGCAGCACGACCTAAATAATACGGATAAGTAGAATCAACCGCCATTTGATTGGCACTGCTTACAAAACCACGCGACGGATTCATCATTTTCGGATTTTCATTTGCCGGAATAAATCCCTGCCACATAAAAGCTGAATCGGTGCCGGGCTGAATAAGATCGCCTTGACGTTTCCACTTGGCAACAAATTTTCCCTGCTGGCGAATGGCAATATCGCCTTTTACAGATGCAAACACAAAATTTTGTCCGGGACATTCAAACGTTGTAATTGCATCAACATAATCGTTATAAGATTTTGCACGATTGAGTTTATAAAAAGTAAGTAACTCATTGCTTGCATCATGAGCAGTCCATCGCACCGCAATGTATTGCCCGTCTTTATTTTGACTTTTATAACTATGATCATACATCACCGGTCCAAATACAGTCATGGCAATAGTTTCAGTATCATCCGGCTTATTTTTTATTTTAATTAATTCTTTTCTGAACTCTGTTTTTTTCCATGCATTATCAAACCAATATTCCTGCATGGTGGTATCGCGGAATTTAATGTCGTAAAAATCTTTTACATCTCTTCCTGCATTGGTAACGCCCCATGCAATGCTGTCGTTAAAACCAATGATGATGGAAGGTGCGCCTGGAAATGAAGCACCATAAGTATTTTGTGTAGGTGTTGTTATCTGCATTTCGTACCAAAGCGATGGAAGATTTAATCCGAGATGCGGATCATTGCACAAAATAGGTTTACCGCTTTTTGTTTTAGAACCACTTACTGCCCAATTATTACTTCCGTTATTTTTATTTGGAATGATGGGCGCCGTTGCAGTTATCGCATCATTATTTGAATTAAAATAAGCAGAGTCAACATTGGCGGGTGTTTTAACGGCAATGCTCGGCTTTTCGAAACCCGTTCCTTTGGGAATGATGGGATCTAACAGATCAGAACGTTCAGGAAATAATTTTTTAAAAGTATCGTATCCCAATAAATTTCTGGTGTTGGTCATTTTTAGATCATCATCGCCTTGCCCGGTTAGATCGAACGACATAAATTTTAAAAACAAAACTGTTTTTAAATTCGACCACATCTCGGGTTTATAATCCAGTAATTTATATTCGAACGGAAGTTCATTTTCTTTCAGCGATTTAATATACGCATTTACACCATCGGTGTAAGCATCGGTAGCAGCTTTGGTTTCGGGATTTTCTTCCATTGCTTTTAAAGATTGTTCGGCGCCATACACCATTCCTAAACGTCTGAAATATTTATCGGTCTTCA
>JAGWPQ010000573.1 GCA_028877045.1 Bacteroidota bacterium
AACATTGGAAATGCTCGCCATGTCCAGCGAATAAACATTCTTCATCATCAGTTTCCATATCGGTAAATTAGTTCTTGCCGATGTTGCTTTCAATAATTTTAAGAATAAAACTTTTTGAACACCTTGTGTTGAATCAACCGTAACATCCTGCGAAAACTCGCCCACCTGATATACTCTTCCGTTTGATGTGTATTGATATGCAACCGCTAAAACATCATCGGGTTGTAATTGTGCATTGAGCGAAATGAAACCGATCTGCGGATTAAAATAAAATTCGGATGCATTTAATTTTCTTGCATATACTTTTTCAAAATCGTTTACCGGTGATAATCCTTTTGAAAGAAGATTATTATTAATGAGCGAAGGATTACGGTTCGACTGATCACCTGCCAAAGAATTGTACAGATCATTTGCAGCATTAAATGGCAATGGACTGTTTGATTGGGAATGAACATTAGAATTATAAGGCTGGCTTTCGCCCAAATCCATCAGACCCACAACATATCGGGCATCGGTGGTAATGGCTGTTCTGTTGGTTACCCAAACTTCGACGCGTTGAATTTGAATCTGACTGTTTACGATCGGCAAATTGCTCATCGCATTTTTAAAGTTCTGACGGAAATATTGTCCAACTAAAAAATGCCGGTTCTCATCATAATCGCTCAACTTTTTTTGATAGGTTGTTACCGCAGCACCACCTTTTAAAGTTTGGTTTTGCAGTTGCGATGTTTGATTTGCCAGTGCCGCAGTGATGGATAATTTACCAAACTGTAATTGCGCTTTAACACCAAATAAATTTTGAGCACTTGGTATTAATGTTCCTTTTGTTTGGAATGAGATATTACCTGCTTCAACGCTTCGCAGTATCTCATCATCCATTCCTTTATAATTCAATTTTAATTGATTGAGATAATTAAAATTGGCAAGCGTATTATAATTGATAGGTAGTTTTAATTTGTCGCCGATGTTGGCATTAACATTTACATTAGCATTCATATTAAAATCGAACCCGCCTGTTTTTCTGGCTGCTTCAGGCAATGTTGGGTTCAAAGTATTTTGTCCCTGATAACCCATACCAATATCAACATTACCCTGCGGTTTGATATCAACTTTTAAACCATTTGGTCCTACACCAAAAATCCGGTCAAACAATTTATTGTAAACATGCGGCGGCGGACGCTGTGTTTTTTTATTCAATGCAGTTAATGCATCGGCACGTTGTTTAAAATATAAAGCTTCGGATTGTTTTGTTTTTAAAAGATAATACTCTTCAAATGTTAGATAAGTTGGTTTTCGATATAAAGTGTTACCAACTTTTTCAACGATAAAATATTGATTTGTTTTAGGATCGTATTCTATATTTTGTTTGATGATGGAAGTATCGTTCAAATCAAACGGATTTTTACTTTGCCAACTATATTTATCGCCACGTCGATCTTTAATTGGGAAATGAAGCGAATCTTTCGATTGAGCCAAAATAGTTACACAAGGACATAAGAATGCCATTGTGCAAAATAGGATAATAAGATAAATGAACGAACGACTCAAAAAAAGCAGGCTTGGTTACGTAGAGATCAATTCTATAATCAGAGATTTTTAAGTGCTTGTTTAATTATATCTTCTAACGAAATTTCATTATTAGAAATTGTTACTTTTTTTACTGCATTTTCAGCCATTGGTCTGCCGATACCTAAACCAATCAAAGCATTTACCGCATCTGCATTTACATTGTGTACAAAACCTGAAGCAGGAACGGACTCTAAAGATTGTTTTCCCAATTTATCTCTCAGCTCAACAATCAATCTTTCAGCAGTCTTTTTTCCGATGCCTTTTATATTCGACAATTCTTTTGTGTTGCTTTGCACAATTGCCCTTGCAATTTCTTCGGGCTTCATGCCCGATAACATCATTCTTGCTGTTGCCGCACCCACGCCCGATACACTCAATAACATCAAAAACATTTCCTTTTCGGCCATATCCGCAAAACCAAATAAGGTTTGACCGTTATCGGTAATATGCAGATAAGTGTGCAATTGCCCGCTATCTTTATTACTTATAGCCGAATACGTGTGCAAACTTATTTGCAGATCATATCCAACTCCATTAACATCCACCACAACATGTGATGGGGTTTTCAATGCGAAAGGTCCTCTGACAAATGCGATCATACTATATCCAAAAATAGGCTTTTCGGGTTAATTTCAAGGCATTTAAAATACGGTCTTTTGATGTGAATAATTTTAAAACCGGCGATTAAATTTGGATTTCAGATATTTGCGCTCATTTTTAATTCAATCTTGAACTTAAAGCATGAATAAAATTACAGCAGCAATCACAGCAGTTGGCGGTTATGTTCCCGAAACAAAACTCACCAATTTCGATCTGGAAAAAATGGTAGATACCAACGACGAATGGATCAGAACCCGCACCGGTATTGAAGAAAGAAGAATATTAAAAGAACCCGGTAAAGGCAGCAGCGATCTTGCTGTTCCGGCCATTCAGGAAATCATTCGCAAGAAAAATTTAGATGTAAAAGAAATCGATTGCATCATTTGCGCAACTGTTACACCTGATATGGTTTTTCCGGCAACAGCAAATATCATCGCCGATAAGATCGGTGCCATCAATGCTTTCGGCTACGATCTGAGTGCCGCCTGCAGCGGATTTTTATTTGCATTGACCACAGGTGCATCGTACATCGAAAGTGGAAGGTTTAAAAAAATAATTGTGGTGGGGGTTGATAAAATGAGTTCAATAATTGATTATACCGACCGTGCCACCTGCATTATTTTTGGCGATGGCGCCGGTGCTGTTTTATTGGAACCAAATAATGAAGGTTATGGCATACAGGACAGCATTTTGCGCAGCGATGGAAGCGGTGCAAAATATTTGTATTTAAAAGCAGGAGGTTCGGTTAACCCCGCAACTGTTGAAACTGTTTTGGCAAAAGAACATTTTGCGTATCAGGAAGGGCAGGCAGTTTTTAAATTCGCGGTAAAAGGTATGGCCGATGTTAGTGCCGAATTATTGGAAAGAAATCATTTGACCGGTGATGATATTGCATGGTTGGTGCCGCATCAGGCAAACCTCAGGATCATTGATGCCACTGCCAACCGCATGGGATTATCGAAAGATAAAGTGATGATCAATATTCAACGTTACGGCAACACTACAGCAGGTACCATACCATTGTGTTTATGGGATTGGGAAAAGCAATTGAAGAAAGGCGATAATATTGTGCTGTCGGCATTTGGCGGCGGTTTTACCTGGGGTGCAACTTTGGTTAAATGGGCGTATGATAGTGAATAATTTGAGAATGAAATAATTTGAAAATAAAAGCGTCAATCAAAAAAATGATTGGCGTTTTTTTTATTGAGACTTGTTTTATATTTGATAAAATCACTCACAAAAAAATTAACCACAGAGTAAAAGAGTAATACGCAGAGTTTTGCAGAGTTAATAAAATTCTCTGTTCCCTTTGTGGCAAACTCCTAAAACTCTGTGGTAAAAAAAATATCATGAGCAAACAAAAATTTACCGGATTAAGTTCTGTTGCGTTACATGCAGCAGGTCACGATAATGCAGATTATTCGCATATCACGCCGATCTATGCAACATCTACTTTTACATTCGATACCGCACAACAGGGAATGGAACGTTTTGCCGGTGATGATAAAACAAAAATTTATTCTCGCTG
>JAGWPQ010000574.1 GCA_028877045.1 Bacteroidota bacterium
ACCATTAGTTTTGGATTGCTCCGCAATTGATATTGCGTCAAGCAAAACATCTTTGTCACCCCATTGATATTTTTCCGAAAAGTCAACATAATATGTGTGTACCGATTAAATTGACCACCTTAGTCCGAAGCAAACTGACCACCTTTTTTGCTGGCGAAGATTTATCAGTTCATGTATGTTAGTGGTTAATAAATTCAATGTCTTTTTCTTTTAATCTCTGTAACAAATTTAATTAATAAGTTCATTATTATCAGGTCGTTTTTTTCTGAGTGATTCTCCTTTTAGTTCCAGGCGATGAGCATTATGGATTATTCTGTCTAATATGGCATCTGCAATAGTTTGTTCTCCTATAATATCATACCATTTATTTACAGGTACTTGTGATGTGATGATTAAAGCTCCTTTTCCATGTCTGTCTTCCATAAGTTCCATTAATGCTACCCTGCTTTGTGCATCAAAAGGCTGTAAGCCAAAGTCATCAAGTATTAAAAGATGTTGCCGTTCTATTTTGGCAACTTCTTTAAGATAAGAACCATCGGCTTTACTCATTTTAAGTTTAGAAAAAAGTTTGGGTACGTTATGATATAAAACTTTGTATCCCATGCTGCATGCATGATATCCGATAGCAGATGCGATATAGCTTTTACCGATTCCTGTACTTCCTGTAATAAGTATGCATTCAGCTTTATCAATAAAACTGCAATCGGCAAAACGCATCATCTGGTTCTTATCAATGTTACGTTCTTTGTGATAATACAAGTCTTCTAATGCAGCTTTATACCTAAAGCGGGCATTCTTTATTTTATATTCAATATTGCGGTTCTGTCTTTCATCCCACTCTGCATCTATGAGATGAGTAATCATTTCATCGGGTGTATAGGATTCGCCAATTTCTGTTTCCAGATTGGTTTTAAAGGCTCTGTACATACCCTGTAACTTCATTTTGCGCATTTTGTCAAGTGTTACTTCATTCATTTTGTTTTGTTTTTGGTGATTGATTATTGATAATAATTTTCGCCACGTATATTGTCATGGAAGGGCATTTTTAACTGGTCAGTTTCGTCCGGCGCATCACGCAGATCTAATTCTCTCTCCAGTATTTTCTGTATGGTTTTATAGTTATAGGCTCCATATCCTAATGCGCGTTGGCAAGCTTTTATCAGTCTTTCATTGCCCACTTTTTTTGCAAAACTTAATATGCCTACGCAAGATTTATATGCTTGTTCAGGGTGTTGTTTGCGGTCAAGTATTTTTAAAATATACAGCTTCACATCTTCATGGATATTTTCAGACCATGATATAAATTTTTCAGGCGTCCACTCACTAACAAAACGATGGGTAGATGCGAGGTGTTCTTTTTCTGTAGTATACTGGTATGGACTTTTTGTTCTGTTATGCAATGCGATACGTTCATAATTGTAGTAGATTTCTACACTATGCCGGGAGAATAAAATCTTTACCTTTTTTCCGATAAACTTATAAGGAACACTATAATAATGTTTATCAGTACCAAGACCCACATGTCCGTTCTTAGCTACTGTAGCATATTGATACTTTTTCATTTCATAGCGTAATGGCGGCAATGGCATCAGTATGTTTTTTTCAACTTCATCAAACTGCTGTCTGCGGCTATAATTTCTTCCTCTTAAGTGAGCATTGTTGTGATACTCCAATTCAACGCTTATTGCACTATTCAACGCTTCCAAAGAATGGTATAATCCCTTCTTTATTTTCACATAAATACGGGAGTAAATAATTCTTACTGCATTTTCAACGAGTGCCTTATCTCTGGGCCTGTATGCCCTCGCAGGAAGAATAGTTGTTGAGTAATGTTCTGCAAAATCTGCAAACGTCTCATTAAGAGTAGGTTCATATTTACTGCTTTTAGTGACGGCTGATTTTAAATTATCAGGTACAATAGCTGCCGGCACACCACCGCAGTAATGTAAAGCGTTTTCACAGGCTGCAATAAAATCTTCTTTCGCTTGAGTCATCACAGCTTCAACATACGTTAACTGGCTTGCTCCAAGAATGGCAACAAATACTTCTACTTGTTTTATCTCTCCTGTTTGCTGATCGATAATACTAAGTTTATCACCGGCAAAATCAACATAGAGTTTGTCACCTGCTTTATGCTCCATGTGCATCGTAGGATTTACCTGTGATTTCCACTGTGCATAATAATGCTTAAACTGACTGAGGCCTAACCCATCAGGGTGATTACGTTTATATTCTTCC
>JAGWPQ010000575.1 GCA_028877045.1 Bacteroidota bacterium
CAATCCTTTTCTTAAAAAATTGAATGCATTAAAATTGCCTCAGGTAAATGCTGTAACGGTTAACGAAATTTCAACAAATAAAGATCGCATCAGGCAACTCATAAAAAAATATGATCCCGCCATCGAAAGCATGGAAGGTGCGGCACTGCATTATGTTTGCCGCGAACTGAATGTGCCATTCATTCAAATAAGAAGCATCTCGAATTATATCGGCGACAGAAATAAAAAAAACTGGAAACTGCAGGAAGCCATCAATAATTTAAACAAAACAATATTAAAATATGTTGATAAATTATTTAAGATCATGTAGCCGGCTGCAGAATAGCTGTGAGCAATGAGCTGCGAGCTGTGAGATTTTTATTCGCAACTATATTTTACAAATAAACTAATCAACCAATAAACAAATCAACGTGCAACTAAGCTTAGGATTCTCCCCCTGTCCCAACGATACTTTCATCTTCGATGCGCTCGTCAATCATAAAATTGATGCCGGAGGTTTAAGTTTTGATGTGCAACTCGAAGATGTGCAAACCCTTAATGAGTGGGCATTGCAGGGCAAATTAGATTTCTCTAAAATAAGTTATGGCGTATTGCCGTTGGTGCTAAACGAATATATAGTTTTAAACAGCGGCGGTGCATTAGGCAAAGGTGTTGGCCCTTTATTAATTTCCAAAACGGTGGACGATGGACGTTGGACAGCGAACAATAAAACAATTGCTATCCCCGGCGAAAACACAACGGCACATTTATTATTTTCTTTGGCATATCCCAATGCAAAAAATAAGATCTTCAAAGTATTCAACGAAATTGAAGATGCAGTGTTGAATGAAGAAGTAAATGCCGGAGTAATTATTCATGAAAACAGATTCACTTATCATTTAAAAGGCTTGCATAAAATTGTTGATCTCGGCGAATATTGGGAAGAAAAATTAAAAGTTCCGATTCCATTGGGCGGCATTGTTGCAAAAAAAAATTTGGATAAAAATTTAATCCTGCAAGTTGATCAATTAATTAAACAAAGTGTTGAGTATGCTTATCAGCATCATCACAAAGAATTAGCAGGTTACGTACAGCAACATGCGCAGGAAATGAGTGAAGATGTGATGCGCCAACATATTAATTTGTACGTAAATAATTATTCAATTGGTTTGAATGATGATGGCAAAAAAGCCGTGTTGAAATTATTGGAAGTATATCAGCAACAACATCCCGAAATAAAACTATCAGATATAAATACTTTCATTGAATAATACATGCACGCGATTTATTACTTCTTTCAAAAAAATCCTAGTTCAGACATTTTTCTTCAATACTTTTCCATACGCCTCCAAACATCGTTTTCTGGCCATTTCATGCGCTATGATCGGTTTAGGATAATCAAATGAATCTAATTCCGGGATCCATTTTCGTATATATTTTAGATCCTTATCAAACTTTTCTGTTTGCAAAGCCGGATTGAATATTCTGAAATATGGTGCAGCATCGCAACCGCTCCCCGATGCCCATTGCCAACCGCCATTATTGGAGGCAAAATCGTAGTCTAATAACTTTTTCGCAAAATAGTTTTCGCCCCAACGCCAATCTATTAATAAATGTTTTGTCAAAAATGAAGCAACAATCATTCTCACGCGGTTATGCATAAAGCCTGTTGCATTCAATTCACGCATGCCTGCATCAACAATCGGATAGCCTGTTTTACCATCACACCACTGTTTAAATTGCTTTTCATCTTTTCGCCATTCTATTAAATCATATTCCTTTTTGAAAGCATTACCGGATCTAACTTGTGGAAAATTCCAAAGTACCATCTGATAAAAATCTCTCCATATCAACTCGTTCAAAAATGCATCATTCAATTTTTGTGCTCGTTTCACAATAGATCTTACGCTTATTGTTCCAAATCGCAAATGCACGCCTAATCGCGAAGTTCCTTCTACTGATGGAAAATTTCTCTGTTCAGTATATTTTATAACTAGATCATCGTGTAAAAACTTTGAAGGAAACTGGTTTTTAGTTTTCAAGAATCCCATGATACTCAACGAGGGAATATCCTTTGGGGGTTGCTTATAAAAATTTGAAAAATATTTATTTGTTGAGTGTTCTTGTAGATTAATTTCGTTAAATGTCAATTTCCATTTTTTGCTATAGGGTGTAAAAATAGTATAGGGCACTCCGTCATCTTTAACCACTTCTGTTTTTTCGAATATCACTTGATCTTTATAAGAATAAAACTTAGCGCCATGCTCATTCAATAATTTTTCTATTGAAACATCTCTATCTATTGAATACTGTTCATAATCCTGATTGACGAACACTTTTTCGATTTGATATTCATTAATTAAATCTTTGAAAGTTTCGATGGGTGTAGAATAAAATACCTTTAACGTGCTGCCAAGATGAATTAATTCGGATTGTATTTCCATCAAAGCATCATAAATAAATTGTACTCGTTTATCTGCTTTTTCTTCCAAATCATTCAAAATGTTTTTATCAAAAATGAATATGGGAATAACAGGGATATTATTTTTCAAGGCATGATATAAAGCAGTGTTATCCTCCAAACGCAAATCTCTCCTAAACCACATAATATTAATACGGGGCTTCATTATTTTATAGTTTGATTGATAAAACAATTGATTGATAAAAAAGTTTAACCGAATAAAGGAGCTATAAATTTTTTGTGCAGCACCGCCGATAATTGATTTGTATAATTGCTTTTACCAATCGTTTTTACCCACTTGATTCCAAAAATAGAATTGGTTAAAAAAACTTCTGATGCCTGCAACAGATCATCCACCGATATTGAAGTTTCTTCAACAGGCATGCCTTCTTCACGTATGCATTTCAATAAATATTTCCTTGTCACGCCTGCAATGCATCCATCGGTAAGCGGCGGTGTTTTAATAACACCATCTTTTACCATAAATAAATTAGCGATAGTGGTATCTGCAATTTTGTTGTGCGGGTTTAATAAAACAACATCGTTTAATTTATTTTCTTTCGCCCATAAGGCACCCATAGCATAGCAAAGAAAATTATTGCTTTTGATGTGCGAAAAATCGTCGCATACTTTTTTAGCTTTGGTATAAACATCCATTACTAAGCCATTTTCGTTAAATCTATTAGTAACAGAATTCAGGTCCCATGTCTGGATCAAATAGTTTGGATTATGGTCTTCGATATCGTACAAACCGCCGTCGCCCCTAGAAATCGTGATTCGTAATCTGGCAGATTTTTTATGTCGGTTCTTTTTTGCAAGTTCCATGATCTCTTCTTTAAAAAGATCGCTGATAAAATAACTCGCTTTATTAAATTGCAATGCCTGGAGCGATGTAAATAATCTTTCCAGATGGTACGATTCCAAAATGATTTTTCCGTTGATCATTTTTAAAGTTTCAAAACAACCATCGCCATATCTAAAAGAGCGATTATTGGGAGAAATCAGTAACTTATTGCTCGGAAAGACCTTTCCATTAAAATTTAAATAGCCGCCGGTATTCATAAGATAAATTAGTTTAGGTCAAATTAACATAAAATACAAGATTTGTGATATGAAGATTGCAGAAATTATTGAAACACTTGAAAAAATTTCACCAACGGTGTATCAGGAAGATTACGACAACTGTGGTTTGATAATCGGTAAATCTGATTGGAACTGCACAGGCATCCTTTGCAGTTTAGATGCCACAGAAGATGTAATGCTCGAAGCAAAAGCAAAAGGTTACAATTTAGTGGTGGCACATCATCCCATCATTTTTTCTGGATTAAAAAAAATAAATGGCAAAAATTATGTGGAAGAAGCGGTGATCGCTGCCATTAAAAATGATATTGCCGTTTATGCCATTCACACCAATCTGGATAATGTGATTGACGGGGTGAATAATAAAATAGCCGATGCGCTTGGTTTAATTAACAGAAAAATTTTATTGCCGAAACAAGATCAATTGATGAAGCTCTTCACTTTTGTTCCGGTTGAATACGGAGAGAAGATAAAAGCGGCCCTTTTTGAAGCCGGTGGCGGCAACATTGGCAATTACAGCGAATGCAGTTTTAGTGTGGAAGGAACGGGAAATTTTAAGGCTGGTCAAAATTCTGAATCTTTTGTGGGCGAAATTGGCAAGCGGCACCATGAGAAAGAGTTAAAAATTGAGGTTATTTTCCCGGCTTATCTGCAAAACAAACTGGTAGAAGCCTTGATTGCGGTACATCCTTACGAAGAAGTTGCCTATGATGTGGTTGCTCTGGCAAACAATTTTGATAAGATTGGCAGCGGTTTAATGGCCGAATTGCCGGAACCGGTTGACGAAGCCGTTTTACTGGCTCAAATTAAAGCTGCATTTGGATTACAGGCTATTAAACACACAAACTTATTGGGCAAAAAAGTAAAAAAAGTGGCCGTTTGCGGTGGTGCCGGAAGCTTTTTGATAGGCAAAGCTGTAGCTGCCGGAGCCGATATTTTTATTACTTCGGATGTGAAATACCACGAATTCTTTGATGCCAACGGCAAAATGGTGATTGCCGACATTGGCCATTGGGAAAGCGAACAATTTACGATCGATTTATTGGTTGGCGTTTTGAAAGCAAATTTCCCTACCTTTGCCGTCCTCAAAAGTGAGGTAAGAACCAATCCTGTTCAGTATTTTTTGTAGATGATCATAGGACAAAGCGTACAAGAGTGCGACGCAACCGCAGCTACACAATGAACAAAAGTTGGTAACAAAAACAAAAATCGTACATCGTAAATCATACATACAATTATGGCTACAGTTAATAAAGATTTCTCGGTTGAAGAAAAATTAGTTGGCTTAATTAAGCTTCAGAAAATTGACAGCAAACTTGATGAAATTGAAATTTTAAAAGGTGAGTTGCCAATGGAAGTGAGTGACCTTGAAGATGAAATTACAGGTTTACACAGCCGCCGCACAAGAATTGAAGAAGAAATTAACGGTATGACCGAGTTCATTGAAGGAAAGAAAAATGCAATGAAAGAAAGTGAGGCGCAGATAAAAAAATACGAAAAACAAAGCGATAATGTTAAGAACAGCCGTGAGTTTGAAGCTATTTCAAAAGAAATAGAAATGCAGCAGCTGGAAATTAAACTGGCCGAAAAACATATCCGCGATGCAAATGAAGAATTAGCCGAAAAAGTTAAATCGCTTGAAATTGCAAAAAAACAAATTGCAACAAAAGAAGGTGTTTTGAATCACAAGAAAGGTGAGTTGGAAAAAATTATTGTTGATACAGAGAAAGAAGAAAAACATTTTAAAAAATTAAGTGATGCTGCACGTGAAGGTATTGACGAAAGATTGATGTACAGCTATGATCGCATCCGCAAAAGCTACCGCAATGGTTTGGCTGTTGTGCCTGTTGAACGCGATGCCTGCGGTGGTTGCTTTAATTCAATTCCGCCTCAGCGCCAGAGCGAAATTCGTTTGCACAAAAA
>JAGWPQ010000576.1 GCA_028877045.1 Bacteroidota bacterium
AGAAACGGTTTATTATCAGTCCTGATTTCCATACCTTTTACTGTTGAAAACCACCATGGAAATCCACCGAAATCCCACTCTGCGCATACATAAGGGCCAGGACGAAGGATAACATACAAACCTTCTTCTTGTGCTATCTTTATAAATTTTGCTAGATTATGATTGCCAGTTTTAAAATCCCAAACATTAGGCATTGGATGATGATAATTCCAAAATACATAAGTCGCTACTGTGTTTAATCCCATTGCTTTTATCATCTGTAATCTTTGTCGCCAATATTCTTGAGGGATTCTAGCATAATGCATTTCACCGGCATAAATATGAAAGGGCTTTTTGTCTAATAAAAAATTACCTTCTTTAATTTCAAAACTATGCGGTTGCGCAACAGTATTATTAAGAATTAAAAAAAAGAGAATTGTAACAATTGAAATTTTTATTGGTGAATATTTCATTCTTTATTGATTTAAATTTTTTATTACTAGTTTCCAATTCTTTTTTTAATAAATGCGCCTAATTTTTCATACCCTGCAGCATTTGGATGTAATCCATCAGCAAATAATGATTCATTTATTTTTTTATCGGCATTCAAAAAATATTTCCCAGCATTGACATATCTAACTTGCTGATTGAATTTTAATTTCGATATCTGTTTATTGAGATAATGAACTCTTTCTTCCATTCCTTTTCGCGGAAGAATACCCATGAAAAGAATTTTAGATTTAGGTTGCTTAGTCAAAATAACATTTACTAAAAATTTTAAGCCTTCTACAATTTCACTATCGGTATTCAATTGCAAATTATTTGTCCCAATCATCAACACAATATTTTTTGGTGTGATACTATCAAGCTCACCATGATTTATTCTCCATAATACATTTTCAATTCTATCCCAACCAAATCCCATGTTCACTGTATTTCTTTTCCCAAAATATTTTTCCCATGAATCAAGACCATGTTTATTTTTTGAGCTTGGTTCTCCTCCCCAAAAATTGGTAATCGAATTGCCGATTAAAACAAGTTCAGGTGAATGAATTTTATTGTACTTCAATACTTCATTGTGTCTTGTTTCCCAATCGTATGTTGCAGCATCTCTGCGCTGAGTGACAGGAATTGTTGTAGAAATAGTGCCCTCATTTTCACTAAATATTTTTTTGATTATTTTTTCATATGCTTTGGCATAATGCATCATACCAATATCATTTGAATGAATACCATCTACCATTGATTCAATATTCTGATTGATTTCAGTTTTTGATAATAGATAAATATTTTTTGTTCCTGTTAATACCAATGAATCAAAAACATTTTTTAAAGAATTATTTGCGTCCTGGTATTCTTTTCGTCTTACATGATTTAATTCCTCATCAGAATAACCATCATGTTCGGTCAAAAGAATGGGAACATTTATTTTTTTGTTTTGCAATTGACTGATTGCGTTCGCAATTCTTTTTTTTAATTCGCCTGATGAAACATAACCTGGCGAAGTAAGATTGGGCAAACAATCAAGTACAAATAGTTTTGCATCTGCTTCTGCCATTAAATTAATCAACTCAGGTTCTAATCTGCCATTGCCCGAAAATCCAAGATTAATTACGGGACGGTCTAATTTTCTTCCTAAAATATTTGTCCATGCTAGTCCTGGTCTGCTGGCGCATGCACCTTGTGTAATAGAAGTTCCATAAACAACGATCGGTTTTTCACTGCGAACCTGTAATGGTAAAAACAAACTTTCTTTTGGTACAGATATTTCCATCCATTTTACTGAATTATATAATGGAAAGTATAAAGTATACTCCCGGTTATTTACTTGCTTGTCCCCGGAAAGAAGATTTGTAAACCGATACACAACTGTATCTCCAAAAGAATATTTTCCAACTGCCCAAAGCCATTTACCATCAATGTTTTTTGAATACAAATCAATACCACTTACACCTGTAGCCGGCATGTGTGGCATTTGTTTGTTTCCGGTTGTAATATATTTTACAACTATTTCATCGGCATCGGTTCTAAAACGCAATTGAAGACCTGCGCTATTTTTAGATAAGGCCCAAAGATCTTTACGAACAGATTGTTCTGCTCTTGCAGGAAGCCGGTCGTAGAAATCCTGTACATCCCTGTACCAGGCTTTGCCTTCAATCACCTGCATAGAATCGTTTGCAGGATTGTAAGATTTATATTCTTTTTTAATCTGGGAAATACCCATTTGCAATTGCATCACGCAGATAAAAAAAATACCTGTTTTTATTTTCATAGCCCCATTATTAAAAATAATTTGATCAACTCAATAGAAAAAAACACTATAACTATTTTATAGATGATTTGCATCAAATTTTACAAAACCATCTTCAACCCATTTGCCACCGGCATTTAGTTTCACCGGAATAAATACACTCATCCATACCTGTTCACTATACTTTCTAGGCACTCGCATTACTATTTTATTCCAACCACTTTTTAAATAAACTGCTGCGGGTTTTCTTGTCCAATAAAACTCTTCATCAGTATACGGTATTTCATTTGCAGGTGTTTCCCATGTTGGTTTTAAATATTTATATGCGCCCGGATTCTCCCATTTAGGTGCTATCGGTTCTTTATCATTTACCCAAATCGTTCCACCATTGGCATCCCATTTTCCTATTTGAGGAATACCTGCACTTCTTCTGTTTGAACGAGTGGGTGTTTCAAACCCAATCCAGGCATGTATTTGCTTGGCTTCTTTCGAAAAGAGATAAGTAGTTAGATAAATAGTTTCAATAGAATCATTCGATAATTTTTCTGAATCGAAATATCCTTCCAATCGCAACACGCCTCCTGTTATCAATTTTGTTTTTTCGGAATACTCTTTTATTTTTTTTGATTCTTCTTTTTCAGAAAATACACCTTCAATGGACGCTTCTTTTTGATGAGAAATAATATCCGTCATTTGCCAATCTATATTTCCAAATTGAACATAAGGAAAATATTCATGTACAAAATATTTATCCCGATGTTTTGCCAGCCTAGTTTCAAACTCATGAAAATATTTTCCGGCTTCAGAATTTTTTGATGGAAGCCTATTCATGTATTGATATGCATTCTCCGGTCTTCCACACCACAATGCTTCACTGTAAGTAATTGCACAGGGCCATTCAGCATTGTACAATAATATTTTTTGTTTGTTATCAACTCTTGTATCCGGCCAACAACAAAGCGTTCCACCGAATGCCATCGAGTCGCCATCAGGTTGATTACAAATTTGATGGAAAAAAAATCTTTGTATTAAACTTAATGCATCATAATTATTTAAATACCCGCTATATGAATCAACCACCGGATTATCTTTCACTATTTTACCCATCTTCGCTTCTTTTTCATTCCAAACTTGCTCAATAATTCCTTTTGCAGCCGGTAATCCCGGATTCCATATTATTACTTTTCTTCCATGCGATTGTGCACGTGTAGACATGCGTTCGATAAACTCTTTTGGGTTTTTTATGTGTACTTCATCCGAGCCCAGATGAATGATCGGACAATCTACTGATGATATTTCACTACAAAATTCATCAATCAATTTCTCTAATATTTTCATGCCTTCATCTGTTCCCATTTTAAACCCGAATGCTTTTTCAAAATAAGCACTATGGCCAGGCATATCTAATTCTGGAATAATCGTAACATTTCTTTCTTTAGCATAACGAATTAAATTTCGGATATCATTGAAACTATATGTTTTTTCTGGGTCTCTTCCTGGTTTTCTGTTTTTGGGATCGTTTAATTGCGGGTAGATTTTACTTTCAATTCTCCAAGCCGGATTATCAGTTAAATGCCAATGGAACTTATTGAATTTATAATGTGATAATATGTCGATTTGCGATTGCAGCATTTCAATACTTTGAAAATTTCTGCCATTGTCGTGCATGAAAGCACGAAATTGAAATGCAGGCCAGTCAAGTATTGTACAGGTATTCAAAAAAAATTGCTGATGATTTTTTTCGATCAATTGACGAAAAGTTTGAACACCATAATAAGCCCCTGCTGCATCTTTCCCGGAAATCTTAATAGCACTTTTTGTTACAGTTAGTTTATATCCTTCCACCTTAACAGGAAGATCATTATTAATCTGAATGAAGACAGAATTTTCAGGAATGAATGCGCCGTTTTTTAAAATTCTTTTCTTTGATATAATATTATTTGCTGATAAAATTTCCTGTAAAGAATGAACTGCATTTTTTATATAAGCACTATCTTTTTCAAAAAAAGTAATGTAGATATTTCCTGAAAGATTAAATTTTTCTTTACCCCATTCTACTTTTTGAGGAAAAGGAATTAATGCAACCGGCGCAGCATTTAAAGTAGTTAAGCTTTGTGGGCTTTTCCATGCCCCATCCATTAACTTTTGTGAAAAAGTTTGCTCACAGCAAAAAACTATTAAACAAAAAAAGAAAAAATTTTTTACAACCATATATTTTTATTTAAACTGTTTACCAAAGAAATCACTCCCTTTGTTATTATACTAATTTTCAAAATCTTTGTATTTGATCAGAGCAATATTTTATTCAACGATGATCTCGTCTGCAAATAACCAAGCCGGCTGACCTTCTCCTGAATGTCCTTTTGGACAAGCATCCAGCACTTTTGCAATTACCCGGATATATCTGATGTTTTGTTTTTTAATTACTATCTTAAAATCTTTTATCAAAGGTGATTTTTCACTTACGGAAATATTATTATTTATAATACCGACATCAATAAAATTTTCCCCATCAATAGAAGTTTCAAATTGTACTGATTTTGGTAAAAAAATCCAGTCGGAATACCTTTGCAAACATCCCAGTGAAATACTTTGTATAGATGTCAATTCCCCTAAATCAATTTTTGCAATTAAATCTTTTCCATTAAACCCATGCCAGTACTTATTTGCAGCAAGTGTTCCTCTTACTCCATCTGTCAAAGAATTAATACCGTCGGCCATATAATATTTACTAACAGAATTGGTATATAAAACATCGCGACCAACAGCTTTATGCATTACGAACTTTTGTATTGCCGGCTTGTTTCCCATTATCATTCCATTCACAGCAATAACGGCCTTTAGTGTTGATGAAGAATCAATAGTGAATGATGATGTATATTTTTTGCTGGTAACATCCGGTTCAGAATCATCAGTAGTGTAATAAATAGGAGCATCAATTATTTCAGAAGATAATGAAACCTTTAATTTTCCATTCTGAGAAAAAGGATGAATATCTACTTTAAAATTTCCTTTGCAATAATGGTATCCTTTTTCATCAAAATACTCGAATGATTTCTTCAAGCGCTCATTAAAACTATTCCAATTACGAGCTACTTTTGGGCTCCAACTAACTTCAGCCAACGCCAACATGCGTGGAAGAATCATATATTCTACTTGCTCATTCGTAGTAATGTACTCAGTCCATAAATTAGCTTGAGTGCCTAAAATATATTTTGCTTGAATATCGTTCAACTCTTTTGGAATAGGTTCATAATCATAAACGGTTTTCAAAGTGTTCATACCGCCTATTGCAATCGGCTCTCCCTCAGGTCCAGCCTGGTAATGATCAAAATAACAAGGCGATCCCGGTGTCATCACGACATCATGATTCAGTTTTGCTGCAGCAATACCACCTGATTCTCCACGCCAGCTCATCACAGTAGCTTCGGGTGCTAAACCGCCTTCTAAAATTTCATCCCACCCAATCATTTTTCTCTTCTTGCTCACAATAAATTTTTCTATTCGCTTCATAAAATAACTCTGTAATTCATCTTCATTTTTCAGTCCTTCTTCTTTAATTCTTTTCTGGCAGTGAACACAGTTTTTCCAAGGTGTTTTGTCTACTTCATCTCCACCAACATGAATATATTTTGAGGGGAACAATTGCATTACTTCAGTTAATACGTTTTGTAAAAAAATAAATACCGAATCATTACCGGCGCAAAAGTTTGAAGAAATATTTGTGTAGTTACCACCTGTTAATGGTAACTGTGGTTTCTGTGAACAACTGAGTTGCGGATAAGATGCTATTGCAGAAGCAACATGGCCGGGCATTTCAATTTCTGGTATGATAGTTACATTTCGTTGTGCTGCATAAGCAACAATTTCTTTGATTTGTTTTTGCGAATAATAACCACCGTAATCAGCAGCCTCTCCTTGTGTTGCCTGAGGTCGACTTCCCCAAATCTTATCTAACTGATTAACACGCCATGCGCCAGTTTTTGTTAATTCGGGATATTTTTTTATCTCAATTCTCCAACCTTGATCATCTACTAAATGCCAGTGAAATGTATTCATTTTATATTTCGCCAGCAGATCTATATATTCTTTTATCAATTCCTCTGAAAAGAAATGACGGCTTACATCTAGATGCATTCCTCGCCATGCAAATCGAGGATAATCTTTTACTTCCATACAAGGAACATTTAGTGCAGCATTTGTTCTAATACCAGGTAATGTTTGTAATATAGTTTGTATAGCATATACAATCCCTACTTTGCTATTTGCAGTTATTTGAACAGAAGATGTTGTAACTTTTAAGAGATATCCTTCTTGGCCTATTTCTTTTGTTTGCCGAATAATTAAGTTGATTGATTTTTTAGAATGTCGATTTTCAACTAATGATATACCTGATATTTCATTAATTGAAAAGGCTAGAAATTTTGATGCTTCCTTCAATTCTTTGTTATCTTTTTGAAACTCAATATCTGTTTTAGTATCAATAACAAAAGTTCCATGAAGCGCAATCAAACTTACCGGCTGAGGAATAATAAGTATTTTTTGTTGTCCGTTTAGACTAAGCGAAAAAAGCACAGCAGCTAAAAACGTAATTATACGAAGCATATCTGTTTATTTTAATGATTATTTTATTAATTTACTTTTATTTTAAATGTTGATGCAGGCAATAATGCTGAATTAACAAGATTAGCCTCTGTAAAAGGTTTCCAACCATAATAAACAAAAGCAGGTTTTTCATTTACAACAATCACAACTTTCTTTTTATTAATATTTGCTTTACATTCATTTACCCCATCAATTGAAAATCCTCTTAACAATTTAGCGTCAGACGAATGCAGATCGTTTCCAGCGTATTGAAACGTGATAACAATTTTCCCATTTTTATATTTTGCATGAAATGGCAAAGGGCCTGAAGGAACAATGTTAGTATGATAGGTTTTATTTAATGCCCATCTAGCCAATCGCTCCCCTACAATTTTTTTGTTAGTCGGATGAACATTGTGAATAAATCCCACATCACTACTTACTGCCATTCCTGAATTATGTATAACTGATAATAATTTTCGTTGTTCGTTTCTAAACTCTGGCCAGAATAGTGATTTATAATTCAATGTATCCATCGACGACAATTGCACCCAATAAAATGGCATTGTAGGATCATTCCATTTTTTTCGATAATCATCAATCATTAATTTTTGTAGATCAACGTACTCATTTACTCGATCAATTTCCTGGGCATTGCTCTCGCCCTGATACAATAAAACGCCTTTTATCGGCAGTTCGATAATTGGTAAAATACCCGCTTCATATGCAAAACACGGCTTGAACGCATGATTAGGTCCAATATCATCACTTAATAAATCAATTGCATCACCAATATTTTCTTTAGCACGTTTGCGTGCCCAAACAGACAATGCATTATTTGTCAACCAATTTGCTTTTAGCTTTTCGGCAAATTGTTTATTGTTTGACAAAGTTTCTTTACTGATAAAACTTTCTATAGGTGCGCCACCAATAGCCAGATTGATAATACCAATTGGATTTTTTTTATTTACAACAATACTTTTTGCAAAATAATAACCTACTGCACTCATTTCTTTTACCGATATGCTATCGCAGTTTTGCCATGTTCCCTGATAAAAATCACAAGCATTCATTTTTTTATTCATTGAAGCAGAAAAAGCTTCACTACCAAAATATTTACCTACAAACCAAGGATTATATAATTTAATTAAAGGTTGATTAGCTTCATGAATTTCGTCATTAAAATGCATCTCTCTTTTCATTGGAAATTCCATATTACTTTGACCGATACAAAGCCATATGTCTCCAATTAAAATATTTTGCAATTCGATTTTTTTGTTTTCAGAAATGATACTTATGGATTGAGGATTTGAATTTGCTTTTTGTTTTCTAAAATAAATATCCCAGGATGAATCAGCATTTATCAATGTCATTTTTTGTTCGCCCGAAAAACTTGCTACAACTGTTTTTTCAGGAATTCCTTTTCCCCAAATATGAATTTGTTTATCGCGTTGCAACACCATATTACTTGCAAATATTTTTGCTGTTTGTAATTGAGAAAATGCAATCACCGGAATACAAATAAATATTATAACTATTTTTTTCATTTTATTTTTTTGTCTATGATAAAAAGCATTATTCCTATTTCAACTTTTCAAAAAAGCAAGATACGGGCATGCCACTTGCATTTATTAAGTTGGGTTTGGCATCTTCATCCCAGGCAAATTTTATTTGCGTTGGTGCCAAAATATCTTTGTTAAAAACAAAGACACTTCCATTTTTTTTATTCAAAATTGTTTCAGCATCTTGAAAATTATTATCGGCACCTGCGATCCAAAACCAATTTAACTCTTTGCCATTAGAAGCATGCAGCCCTTTCTTATTTGTAAACCATACCCTGATCCCATTTTTTTCTTTACCCATTCTTAAAAAGAATGGAGCTGTTGCAGGATTGTATTTTTTGTGATACACTTCGCTCAATGCACAAAAGGCTAAGCGATTTCCAACCGCTTCTTTATTTGCGGGATGAATACTATTGTAATCACTCACATCCGAAATAGTTATGGCATTTACATTCGGCAAACTCAAAGCCTTCTTTTGTTCGCATTTAAATATTGGAAAATCTTCCCGCGATTTA
>JAGWPQ010000577.1 GCA_028877045.1 Bacteroidota bacterium
ATAATCATAAAGAAGATCTCTTAATATTAGCACCCTTTAAAGCTGTGGTTGAACAGATGGGTGAATATTTTGTTTTTGTGGTGAACGACAGTAGCAAAGTGAGTCAGCGCAAAATTCAATTAGGTACAAAACTGAATGATAAGATTATTGTGAAAGAAGGTTTGGCTGAAGGAGAAAAAATTGTTGTTGATGGCGTACAAAAATTAAAAGATGGTTCAAGTGTTGCGTTAGCACCGGCAAAAGGAAAATAAATTTAATAACACCAATTTTTTCGAATTACACGAATTATGGTAGCCTTACTGGATAAATCATTTTTAAAATCAATTCGTGTAATTAGTTGTTATTCGTGTAATAAAAAATTAGGGTAATAAAATTTTTATGATTGCAAATACTTTTATACGTCGTCCTGTTACAGCGATCGTTATTTCATTGGTGATAGTATTGATAGGAGTTTTGGCATTGATGAATTTGCCTATCAGTCAGTATCCCGAGATCACACCGGCAACTGTTCAGATCACAAGTACATTCAATGGTGCCGATGCGCAAACTGTTGAACAAACAGTTACCACACCTATCGAAACGCAGGTGAACGGAACTCCCGGAATGGCTTACATGCAAAGCAACAGTACCAGCGACGGAAGAACAACAATTAATGTAACCTACAATGTTGGAGCCGATGTAAACAATGGCGCATTGGATGTTCAAAACCGCGTGGGCATTGCCACACCGCAATTGCCAGATGATGTAAAAAGATTGGGGGTCGTTACGCGTAAACGTAACCCGAGTATTTTAATGTTGGTGGCAATTTATTCGCCCAATGGCTCGCATAATGTTCCTTTCCTGGATAATTATGCAAATATTTTTGTGAGAGATGTTTTGTTGCGTGTGAAAGGTGTGGGCGATATTTTTTCGCGTGCAGATGATTTCAGTATGCGTATTTGGTTGCAACCCGATAAACTCGCTCAATTAGGTTTAACTGCCAATGATGTAGTGAATGCCTTGCAGGAACAAAACCTTCAGGTTGCTGCGGGTTCTGTGGGTGCGCCACCGCAAAATAGTGTACAGGCTTTTGAATACTCGATATTAACCAACAGCAGATTGAGTTCTGTAGATCAGTTCAATAATATTATTATCAGAAGCAATCCTCAAAATGGATCAATTGTTTATCTGAAAGATGTGGCACGTGCACAATTGGGTAAATTCAGTTATGCCAGTAACTCTTTTGTTGATCAGAAACGAGCATCTTATTTGTTGGTATATCAGGCACCGGGAAGCAATGCATTGGAAACTGCGAAAGGTGTATATGCTGCGATGGATCAATTGAAAAAATCTTTTCCAAAAGATATTGATTATGTTGTTCCTTTCGAATCAGTTTCGGTTGTAAAAGTTTCTATCGATGAAGTTGTAAAAACATTGTTGGAAGCATTGGGATTAGTGACCATTGTTGTGTTTTTATTTTTACAAAGCTGGCGTGCCACTTTAATTCCTGTATTGGCAATTCCGGTTTCCATCATCGGCACATTTGCAGTTTTTATTCCGCTTGGATTTACTATCAATACATTAACCATGTTTGGTTTTGTATTGGCCATAGGCATTGTGGTGGATGATGCCATTGTGGTGGTGGAAGCAGTGCAGCATTATATTGATTATGAAAAAATAAGTGCTAAAGAAGCAACTATCAAAGCGATGAAGGATATATCGGGACCGGTTGTTGCCATTGCATTGATATTGGCCGCAGTGTTTATCCCGGTTGGATTCATTCCCGGTATTGTTGGAAGATTGTATCAGCAATTTGCTATTACAATTGCTATCTCAGTTTTAATTTCTGCATTCATCGCATTATCACTAACACCTGCTTTGTGTTCGTTGATGTTGAGACCAATGCACTTAGATAAAAAATCAACAGGCATCAATAAGTTCTTTTATTTATTCAATGATTGGTTCAAGCGAACAACAGCATCATATACAGTTGGTGTACAGAAAGCGATCAAGGCAACGCCATTTGCATTGATACTTTTGGTTTGTTTATATGCCGGAACCGGATTATTATTTAAAAATAAACCAACGGCATTCATTCCAACTGAAGATGAAGGCCGTTTATATGTTACTTACGAATTGCCCGAAGCATCATCTACTGCCCGAAGTTTGGATGCATTGAACGAAATTATGGCCATCATAAAATCCGAACCCGCGGTTGGACATTTTGCTGCATTGGGCGGATTGAATGTGGTAACGTTTGCAACTAAATCTAACAGCGGAACAATTTTCTGTCAATTAAAACCATGGAGCCAGCGTACCGATAAATCATTGCAAATTCAGGCAACGATTGCAGACATGCAAAAGCGTTTTGCCGCTGTTAAAGAAGCAAGCATTCGTGTGATACAACCGCCTGCCATTCAGGGTTTGGGACAAACAGCAGGATTTACTTTCGAGTTGGAACAAAGAGAAAGCAATGACGATATCAAAACATTCGAAAAGGTGATAAATAATTTTGTTGCAGAGTTAAATAAACGTCCCGAAATAGGAAGCGGCTTTTCTTATTTCACTGCAAGAACACCTGGATATCAATTAGATGTTGACAGAGAGAAATGTAAAAAATTAGGTGTTTCTATTTCCGACGTGTACAATACTATGCAAACATTTTTGGGAAGCAGGTATGTAAATGATTTCACTATCTATGGAAGAAATTTTCATGTTGTTGCACAAGCCGATACTTTATTTCGCGGTGATATAAAAAATGTAGAAAAGTATTATGTAAAAAATCAGGCGGGACAATTGTTGCCATTAGGAACACTGATCAGTTATAAATTAATTGAGAATGCGCCTCTTATCACTCATTATAATATGTTCCGGACAGCAGAAATAAACG
>JAGWPQ010000578.1 GCA_028877045.1 Bacteroidota bacterium
ACTCATGTTACCGGCATTATTGCTGCTAAAAGAAATAATGGTGTTGGCATGGATGGTGTTGCCGATAATGTGAAAGTAATGATGCTGCGGGTGGTACCCGATGGTGATGAATATGATAAAGATATCGCACTAGGGATCTTTTATGCTGTTGATAATGGTGCCAAAGTGATCAACATGAGTTTTGGCAAATCTTTTTCGCCCGAGAAAAGATGGATTGATAGCGCCGTAAGGTATGCAGAATCAAAAGATGTTTTAATTGTTCATGCGGCAGGCAATGAAGCGGCAGATATTGATGAGAAAGAAAATTTTCCTAATCCCAATTATCTTTTTTCAACAACAAAAGCAAGTAATTTTATAACTGTCGGGGCAAGCGGTGATCCAAAAATAAAGGGAAGTTTAATTGCCGATTTCAGTAATTACGGAAAACAAACTGTAGATGTTTTTGCACCGGGTATGCGCATTTATTCTACCCTTCCGGGTAAACATGAATATGGAAATTTACAGGGAACAAGTATGGCTGCCCCTGTTGTTGCCGGATTAGCAGCTTTGATCCGTTCTTATTTTCCTGACCTTTCTGCACAGCAGGTAAAACAAGCAATCGAAAAATCGGTTTCAATTCCAGATTCATCTTATCAGATCATAAAGCCAGGAACTAAAAACGAAATCGTTCCGTTTACTGATCTGTGTAAGACCGGCGGTATCGTTGATGCCTATGGTGCAGTTAAATTAGCTTCAACCATGAAGCCTGCAAAACAAAATGAGAAATTACCAAAATCGTCTTTAAAAAATTCAAAACTAAATCAATAATGGCCAGACCACAGCAGGGAGAATACGGCGCATTTTATCAAACCTATATCGATAAAACAAAAAGTGATTCGGTAAAATCATTGATCGAAAACAATTCATCTGCATTACATCATTTTGTGATGAGCCTGCCCGAATCAAAAGCCGATCATGCTTATGCAGAAGGCAAATGGACCATTAAAGATCTGTTACAACACATGATCGACACCGAAAGGATCATGGTGTATCGTGCATTGACCATTGCACGAAATGATAAATTTAATTTGCCCGGTTTTGATGAAAATGATTATGCCATAGCTGCAAATGCTTCAACAAGAATTTTACAATCTTTGAAAGAAGAATTTGTTGCTGTAAGAAAATCAACCGATTTGTTTTTATTGTCTTTAACAAAAGAACAATTACAACAAAAAGGAATTGCCAACAGTCATCCAATTACAGTGAATTCCCTGGCATATATCATTTACGGACATGCATTGCATCACAAGCAAATTATTGAAGAACGTTATTTATAAAAAAAGCCCTGCTCTTTCAAGCAGGGCATATACTCACTGGGGGATATGAATGAACTTTATTCCAAACTATTTATTTGCAAATAAAAATACTGCTACCTGTACATCATTACTTACCATTCCAATACCATAATTAAGTCCCCACAAAGTTCTGTCTATTGAAAAGTTTGCCTGAGCAAAAAATTTCTTGTCATCAATATTTCTGATGTTAGCAATAAATTTTACCGGAACACTTACACCTTTTAAAGAAAGGTCACCGTTAATTTCTGCTGTAGAAGCTGATGTATAATTTACGCTTGTAATTTCGTACGATGCTTCACCGAATTTCGCAACATCAAAAAAATCAGGGCTTTTTAAATGTCCTTCTAATTTTTCGCCGCCATCTGCTTTAACTGATGAAAGATCGATCACAAATTTACCGCCTGCTAATTTCCCGTTTTCTACATTAATGTTTCCGCCTTTTAATACAAAAGATCCATGGTGGTAACCGGCTTTCTTAGAACCTGTAAACTCAACTTTACTGGCATCTGTAGCCACTGTGTAGGTAGCAACAGGCGCTGTTTTTTCTATGGGAGCAAAAGAATAAACACTTGCCAAAACTGTTGTAAACGCGATACTGAAAAGAAATTTCTTCATAATTTTTTTAACGATTTAATGATTTAAAATGGTTGCTTGAAAGACAAAAGTAAACAATTGAATGTACATACAGCTAATTTTAACAAACATTTCCTTATTTCAAAAATTTACACACGGCATTTAAAAAATGTCCATCGAGTCAGTGCTCAATTTTTCCTGATGGAAAGATTTGTCAGAGAAGTTTGCTAAAAATTAAAATCAATCTTTTGTTAACTAAAACGGATATTGAAATATGCTATCTTCGCGGCACAAAATTTTATCCGTATGAACTTACATGAATTTCAGGCCAAAGAATTACTTAAAAAATATAATGTTCCTGTTCAGGAAGGTATTGCAGTCGACACTGTAATGGCCGCCGAAGAAGCTTACCGTCAAATTAAAACGCAAACCAATAACAATTTTGCAGTTGTAAAAGCCCAGATTCATGCAGGCGGTCGCGGTAAAGGAAAGATTGCAGGCAGCGAACAACGCGGCGTTGCTGTAGGAAAAAGTTTAGAAGATATCACCAATATTGCTAAAAATATTTTAGGCCATACTTTGGTTACTATTCAAACCGGTCCTGCCGGAAAAAAAGTAAACAAGGTTTTAATCGCTCAGGATGTCTATTATCCCGGTCCCAATCCTGTAAAAGAATTTTATTTATCCATTTTATTGGATAGAGCAAAAGGACAAAACGTTGTGATGTACAGTACTGAAGGCGGTATGAACATTGAAGATGTTGCACACGATACACCTGAAAAAATATATAAAGAATGGGTTCATCCAAGCGGTGGCCTGCAAGGTTTTCAGGCAAGAAAGATTGCTTTTAATTTGGGACTGAGCGGCGAAGCTTTTAAAAATTGCGTAAAGTTTGTTACTAATCTATACAATGCTTATGTTGGTTTGGATTGCAGTATGCTCGAAATAAATCCATTATTTAAAACCAGCGATGAAAAAATAATCGCTGTTGACTGTAAAATGAATTTGGATGAAAATTCATTGATGCGTCATCCCGACCTGGCAGCTATGCGTGATGTTACGGAAGAAGATGCAACCGAAGTTGAGGCAGGACAATACAATTTAAATTTTGTAAAATTGGATGGTAATGTTGGTTGCATGGTGAATGGTGCAGGATTGGCAATGGCAACCATGGATATGATCAAACTCAGTGGCGGCGAGCCTGCTAATTTCCTTGATGTAGGTGGTACTGCCAATGCACAAACTGTTGAAGCCGGTTTCAGAATTATTATGAAAGATCCAAATGTAAAAGCGATCCTCATTAATATTTTTGGCGGTATTGTTCGTTGCGACCGTGTTGCTGCGGGTGTTATTGAAGCCTATAATAAATTAGAAAATATCAATATTCCCATCATTGTTCGTTTGCAGGGAACCAATGCAGTTGAGGCAAAAAAATTAATTGATGAAAGCGGATTGAAAGTTGAAAGTGCCATTGAATTAAGTGAAGCGGCAGCGTTGGTTAAGAAAGCAGTTGCTTAAATAAGAAACTAAAAAGTTAAAATATAAAAAACTAAAAGTCGTTAACGAAAGTTAATGACTTTTTTTATGTAGCCAGCTGATGGTTTACCTGCATCACCTGTTGCCACGCTCGGTTCAAAGTTCCGTTTTCATGGCAGCAGTGCGTGGCAGCCTGTACTGAGCCGACGAAGTATCGCACACTTCAGGGTTCGGTTTTCAATCAACGATTATAATTTCAACGAAACACCTACATAATAATTTCTTCCGGCCGCAGGATTATAAAATCTTTTGGCCACAGCATTAATATCATTACCCAGACTATATACTTCATTCAGTAAATTATCTGCGCCTGCAAAAACATGAACCAATGTTTTATGCATAGTTAAATGCTTGCCGAGCTTCAGTTGCAGCAAGTGAGATACACTTGTAAATTCATCATTTGCATCATCCAACGGCAATGATGATGTTTGTGTGTACTGAATATTCAGATAAAAATTATTTTTAGTAGCCGCATCAATACCAGTCACCAAATTATTTTTCGGAACACCGGTTACTGCATTGCCTGCATAATTATTTGTTCCCTGCACATACGAATTAAAATAGTAGGGTTGATAAGTATAACTACTCCACACATCTATTACTTTTAAAAAATTGTTTGGTTGATTGATTAAATTATATTTCACCCATAACTCAATTCCTTTTTCCGAGGCGCTTCCTGCATTTACAAAATACTGTGCACCCTGTGCATTGTTGCGGATCACAATGGCATCTTTCAATTCAAAATCATACAAAGCAAAATCAAATTGCAGGCGATGATTTAAAATATCGCCTTTTATCGCAGTCTCCAAATTCCACCCGTATTCGGGTTGCAACTCGCTGTGAAAAATCCTGTCCTGCGGATGCACTTCCGCCAGTGATGGCGGTGAGAATCCTTTTGCAGCAAGGCTATACAAAGAAATGTGTTGATTGATCTTATATAACAATGCGATTCTAGGCGTAATTACATTTTGGTTATTGGTGTTTACATAATTTGTATTTACATCGGTCAATCGTTTGTAATGCATCATCTGGTTATTCAAACTAATACCTGCATTCAAAGTCCATCTTTCGTAATTTATTTGTACCTGTGAAAAACCAAACCATTGGTTGGCATACACATCATCTTTTAATTGCAAAGTCCCGGCATAACCATTTTGATTTGTATAATCATCAATGCGTGAATGATTGTACAACCACTCTCCTCCTGTTATCCATTGAAAATCTATTGCAGAAATTTTTTTATGAAAAATAATTTTTGTTCTTACTGCTGCATTAGTTTCATCTCTGTTTTCATAATTGGTGATAAACGGATTGGTGAATGAAGTATGATTCAACATTAAAGAAGTTTCAGTAGAAAATGATTCGCTTATTTTATATTGATGATTTAATCCGCCAAACAAGGTCTTATTATAAATAGCTGCCTGCTGTTGAACAGCGCCAGGAATGCTTCCCGCTGCAGGCCTTGCCAGTTGAGGATCTTGAAACATCTGCGCTTTTGTTAATCCGCCCGGTGTTTGATAAAACAGATCGGTATAAAAAAATATGAAATTAAGTTGTTGATCTTTTAACTGAAGGCTTCCATCCCATTTCACAACATCTTTTCGCATGGCAGACTGCTGACGATAACCATCACTTTGTAAGTGCGATTGCTGCATACTTGTCGTAAAATTATTTTGCTGATGAGTGAACCCTGTTTGTTCATTCAATAAATTAAATGAGCCACCGCTAACAGATGCATTAAACGAATTGGAAAAAGAAGGCAAAAATGGTTGTGATGATTTTAATAACAAAACACCACCGGTACCAGCGCCATACATGCTTGCAGATGGGCCCTTAATTATTTCAGCACCGGTTAATTGATTCACATCAATCAAATTCAAATAAGTATTACCACCGCCATCTGTTAATGGAATATCATTCCAATAAATTTTTACATTTCGTACCCCAAACGGTGAACGCAAAGTGCTGCCGCGAATTGATAAGCGATAACTTCCCGGCGAACGTTCTTCCATTCTCACTCCTGTAACAGCATTAATTGCAGGTAATAAAGAGGTGTTTGAAATATTTTGCAAATCCTTTTGCATAATTACTGCTACAGATACAGGTGCATCTTTCCATCTTACTTTAGACTGAAATGCTGTAACAACAACTTCGTTTAAACTACTGTCGGTATTTCGTTTCAGCGAATCAATATTTCTTTGCTGAGCAAAGGAAGAATAACAAATACAAGTAAATAAAAAATAAAAAAATAATTTCATCCTCATTTCGTAACTGATAGTTCGATCACATTATCAAAAGCATTGGCATCTGTGTTTTTCAGATCGATCATCCAATATGTATCTGAAACACTTTTTACTTCCACTTTGTTTCCATTAATAAAATATTTTGCTGAAATAATTTTGTAAGGTAATTCAATAAATAATTTATCATCTTTTTTATTCAAAACATGAATAAAAACTTTATTGTCTTTTTGTGTAACTGCGCCCCATTCCTGCGGTTTGACAGATCCGGCTTTCGTCGAATAAATAGTTTCGCCATATTGTTTCAACCAATTGCCAACTTCATTTAAACGATTTACAAATTCAGGTTGTATCACGCCATTGGGCATTGGACCAACATTCAATAACAAATTAGCACCATAACCGGAAGCCCTCACCAGCAGATCAATAATTTGTTTGGTTGATTTATAACTGTGATCGGCAATATTAAAACCCCAGGAATTATTAATGGTTTCGCATGTTTCCAGAGGAAGATGCGAAATTTTTTGTCCGCTTAAACCACCTTTATTTTCGCCGGGCAGATCTTTTTCGAACATCTGAAAATCTTCTCCGTCCAATGGTGATAGATGATGATTATTTCCAATTAAACATTGTGGTTGCAATTGATGGATCAAGGCATAAATTTCCCGGTAATGCCAATCAATTTTGGTTTGTTGATTTTTATCTTCATCATTATCCAATTGATCCCAAAAACCATCAAACCATACACCACTTATTTCGCCATAATTAGAAAGCAGTTCTGTTAATTGGGCTTTCATAAAACTCAAATAACTACTATAATCACTTTTTTGTGTTCGCCCCGAACCCTTACCTGTGCGGCCAGTTTCGTATGGATAATCCGACCGGTACCAATCCACCAAAGAATAATACACAAATAATTTGATGCCCTGTTTATGGCATTCATCAGCCAATAATTTCAACACATCTTTTTTATAGGGTGTGTTGGTTATTTTCCAATCGGATTGTTTAGTATCCCAGTTGCTAAAACCATCATGATGGCGCGTAATGAATGTGATGTATTTCATTCCTGCATTCTTTGCAGTACTTACCCATTTGGTCGCATCAAATTCTTCCGGATCAAAAAATTGCAATAGTTTTTTATAATCGTCGGCTCTGATATTTCTGTTGTTCATCACCCATTCACCGGCGCCTAATACACTCGATGCACCCCAATGAATGAACAATCCGAATTTTGCATTTTGAAACCATTCTCTTGCTTCCAGATTTTCTTTAGCAGGTTGATAATTTTGCTGCGCAGAAATATTGATCACGATCAATAAACAAATAAATAAAAATACTTTTCTCATATTGCTGATTTGAAATAATGATTGAATAAAATTAGCTTTTGTTTTTTTGTTGAACGAACTTTTGTATTTCATGGCATCACCTGTTGCCACGCTCGTTTCAAAGTTCCGGTTTCATGGCAGCTTATACTAAACTTAGAAAGTTATTTCACATTTCAACTTTAGCTAAAATCAACTCCTGATAAATAAAAAAATCCCGTTGCAATTTTTATTTTACAACGGGATTTATAAATTAAAGATTAATTTATTTTTTCGAATACATCACTTCTTTGATCAACTTCACTGTTCTTTCAATATCAGGAATGGCTAATGCAGCCAGGTTTGGAGCATAATGCATCGGTGCATCAGCACTGGTTATGCGGCGGATTGGTGCATCTAAATAATCGAATCCTTCTTTCTGGATGCGATAAGTTATTTCAGAACTTACAGAACCAAAAGGCCATTGTTCTTCAACGATCACCAATCGGTTTGTTTTTTTAATACTTTCCAGAATAGTTTTCCAATCCAAAGGGCGAATCGTTCTCAGATCAATTACTTCTGCACTAACACCTTCTTTTTCTAATTCGGCAGCAGCACCCAAAGCAACTTTCATCATTTTATTAAATGAAACAATGGTTACATCGCGTCCTTGTTTTTTTATATCGGCTTTACCAAGCGGAATATAATATTCTTCTTCAGGCACTTCGCATTTATCGCCATATAAAACTTCACTCTCCATAAACATTACCGGATCTTCTTCGTAGCGGATAGCTTGTTTTAATAAGCCTTTTGCATCATATCCGTTTGAAGGAGATACTACTTTAATGCCAGGGATGTTTGCATATAAACTTTCGAACGCTGTACTGTGTTGTGCGCCCAATTGACCTGCA
>JAGWPQ010000579.1 GCA_028877045.1 Bacteroidota bacterium
ACCGGAGATCAGGTAGGATATAAACGCAGAAAAGGCCGTCCCAAACCTAACAAAGGGGCAGCCTTTTACATTTTCTCATATTAAGCAAACTAATACTTGTTAGAAAACAAGTAATAAAATATTTTGAGAGAAAAACCGTATTACAGAACAAAAATGCAAGAAATAATTGCAGAAAAAAATGACATTTATCAGGTTTTAGAAAATTGTCAGAAGAAATTAAAACTCCTTTGCAATGAAGAATTTATTCTTCTCTTTCAGTTTGTCATCCTCAAATAACTCAAAGTAAAACCATCCCGAATGCATGAAGTTCTCTTTATCTAAAACAAGTTCGGGTTCTTTTAAATGTTTGATCTCAAACAATAAGGTTTTATCTTCTTCAAAAAATGATATCCGGTAATTATGCTTTTTCACTTCCTTCAGGTTAATAGAAATATCACCGGTATGGTCTGTAAAAATATATTCGGAAGGTTTCCAAACATTGATCGGCACATACGGCATCAATATTGCATCGTAGCGGTCTATCGCATACAAAGTGTCTTTCGTTTTGGAAAGGATACTATCCGAGAATCTTTTAAAATCAGAATATTCTACAGTTTGTATCAACGAATCTTTTCGGTGAAAATAAATATTGACCAACTTCTCATCCGCAGATCTTACAGAGGACAAAGGCCGATTTGTTTTAAGATTTGAAGTGATAATATCCGAATTAACCCTTCGCGTTTTTGATAGCTTAGAAATCTCATCAACCTTAAACTCATTGTTTTCTGATGAGTTATTTGCATACGCTCCGGCTTTCTGCAATGTTGCAGAAATAGATTTTGAATGCGTAAAAAAATAATTACCTCCTTCCAAAACATAAAAAATTCGATAATACATTTTTACATGTTGATCACCGGCATTATAAACAAAACCATTTGTTGGCAACTCAGGCGATTGTGCTGTAAATATTGTTTGAAAAAGTTTACTGCTGTCGTAAGAACGCTGAACCGAAAGCTGGATACAGGTTTCGTAAGGATTGTTCCAACTGATCTGCACTTTGCCTTTGCCTAGATCGTTTACAGAAAAATCAAATGTATTAGTTTGAGCCACAGTTTTTGAAACACAAAAAATAACAGCGATCGTAAAAAATATAGATAGTGTTTTTCCTTTCATCAAAGCAAATATAATGTTGGCAGGGTAATCTAAAAAGGCAAACTGTTTAACGGTAACGATAAATTGCCCTGCAATCCCCCGCTGTGGATAATCATCAGTTTACTGTTCGCTTCAAAATAATTTTTCTCTATCAGATCAACTGTTGCAAAAAGAAGTTTCGATGTATAAACAATATCTGTCGGCAACTGATATTGCTGCCAAACATCTTTCATAAAATTAATTAATTCAACGGGGTGCTTTGCAAACCCTCCAAAATGATACTCATTCAATAAAATAAAATTCTTATTTAATTCTTCAATGGTCAATAAGTTCTTTATATCGTCGATCAGATTTTTATTTTTCATCGAATTGATCCCAATAACCGTTTGATGTTTCTTTGCAGCTTTAATTAAACCTGCCATCATGGTTCCCGTTCCGGTGGCACAAAGAATATGCGTGTAACTGTCATCGATCCAATTAAAAATTTCGGCAGCACCTTTAGCGCCATTCATTCCATAACCACCGGTATTTATCCAATACCAATCGGGGCTAAAAAATTTTGCTTTAATATTTTCTTCTTCCTTAAAATCATTTCTGCTCACAAATATCAATTGCATTCCATCCAAACTCGCTTGTTGTAAAGTGTGCGATAAATTTGCAGGCTCTTCGCCCCTGATAATGCCAACACTTTTTAATCGGGCTTCTTTGCACGCAAAAGCAGTAGCCGCAATATGATTTGAATAAGCGCCGCCAAAAGTTACAATTGTTCCAAAACCCTTACGCACAGCGTCTTCCAGATAGTATTTCAACTTAAACCATTTATTGCCGCTGATCACGGGATGCAGTTCATCAATACGCAATACAGCAGCAGTTATTGATTTGCTCATCAACAAATCACTCTTCAATGATTGCACAAAAATTTTATTAAGATCAACTGATGAGATCATATTCCACAAATTTATTTGCTGCGGGAATGTGAATATGTAATTTTGAAAATAAATTAATAATTATGAAACCCACATTGGTGATATTAGCTGCAGGAATGGCAAGCAGGTACGGAAGCATGAAACAAATTCAATCTTTTGGTCCCAGCGGCGAAACAATAATGGAATACAGCATTTACGATGCAATTAAAGCGGGCTTTGGTAAAGTTGTTTTTATAATTCGCGAAGATTTTGCCGATGCATTCAAGAATATTTTCGAACCAAAACTAAAAGGGAAAATTGCAACTGATTATGTATATCAGAAATTAGAATCCTTTACCGGCGGTAGAACTATTCCTTCCGAAAGAACAAAACCATGGGGAACAGCACACGCTGTTTTATGTTGCAAAGGAAAAGTGAACGAACCCTTTGCCGTAATTAATGCCGATGATTTTTATGGCCGCGATGGATTTGTAAAAGCTTATCAATTTCTTACAACCGACGTTGCCGATGATTGTTATGCGATCATTGGTTATCAACTGAAAAAAACTTTAAGCGATAATGGCAGTGTTAGCCGCGGTGTTTGCGCCGTTGATATAAACAATAACCTCGTTGATATTAATGAACGCACAAAAATTTATCGCAACGAAAAAGCTGTCATTACCTATGAAGATGAAAACGGTTTGCATGAAGTAAGTGAAGATGCAACAGTTAGTATGAATTTCTTTGGCTTCTCTCCCAATGTTATTAATTACAGCGAAACTTTGTTCAATGATTTTTTGGATAAAGAAATTACTAACCCCAAGGGCGAATTCTTCATTCCGCTTGTGGTTGATAAATTCGTAAAATCTTCAAGCGGGCATGTAAAAGTAATTCCGACATCGGCGCAATGGTTTGGCGTAACGTATAAAGAAGATGCACCCGTTGTACAGGCAAGCATTGATGCATTGGTTAAAAGTGGTGAGTACCCGAATAATCTGTGGGCTTAATTTTTTTGTTCGCGGGCTGCAGTACTTATAGCATCTGTAGTTGTCCGAAGTATTTTGGAGCGTCGCACCCTTCATCGTTCAGAACATTATTCAACAAATAAAAAACAAAAATCCTGTTCAATTGAACAGGATTTTTTTATTAATATATACCCCCCGGTATTATTATTTTTTATTGAAGGCCTGCACCAAGAAAACGCAATCCTCCATTTCTTTAATTTGATCTGCTCTGTCTTTTCCTTTAATAGAAGAGCGGGAAACCAGTTTTATTTTTTCGAGAGAACTATCAGTGTCTTTTATCTCTTCGATCATCTTGAAAATGTTCTTGCTTTTAATTGCAAAGGCAACACCTTCGGCATGTTTTTCACGTGTACTTAAAACACCGATCACTTCGCCATTCTTATCCAATACAGGACCACCGCTGTTTCCGGGATTTGCATTCATTTCTAATTGCCATCTTGTACTGTCGCCATTATAACCGGTCTTTGCACTCAGGTCACCTTTATTATAAGTAATGTCGTTACGCGGATAACCTAAAGTAAACACTTCTTCTCCCAAATCAATATCGGTTTTACGAAAACCATAAGGCAAACTCTTTGAAGGTTTATAATCTTCGTCTTCGATCTTTAATATAGCCAGATCTCTTGCTTCATCACGATAAATAATCTTTGCTTTAAATTCATCATGATTATCATTGATCACATTTGCAAAGGACGAACCTTTCAAAACGTGGGCATTGGTAATAATGTAACCTTTAGCATCAATTAAAAATCCCGAACCACCACCCGTAAGAATCGCATCTTTCGGAAGTTTAGAATCAACTTCATTTAATTTGGCACTTTGAGATTGTTGATTTCTTTTTACAACCTCAACTTCTCTTCTCAGTTCCTGTAATTGATTATTATTGGCCGGCGTAAAATAAACAGTGAGTCCGCTTATCACCAAAGCGATCACACCACCCACCGAAGCAGCAATAGCAGTAACTCTTTTGTACTTGTTGTATAATTGAATGACACGGCCTCTTGTATTCAGTTCGCCGCCTTCATTAATATCGCCACGCTCAATTAATTTGGTATGAACCTCGTGCAATTGATGTTTCAGGTTGCGCTGATCGGAATACAGATCCATCTGATGCAGAAACATACTGTGTTCCACCACCATCTGGTCTATTTCGGGAGTGTTTTTGCGCAGCTCTTCAAAATACGCTTTTTCGGCCGGTAACATGGTACCGTCCAAATAACGTTCGATTGCCTGCAATAATAGATTGTCTTCCATGATAATTATTCTCCGATATTATATTGAGCAAAGAACAACTTTTTTAAACGTATCAAACATTTATATTTTTGATTCTTTGCGTTATCTGCATTGGTGTATCCAAATTCCTTTGCCAAATGCTGCATGTCCATTTTCTTCACATAATATCCTTCCAATAAACTTTTACAAGGTTCACCCAAACTGTTCAGCGCCCTGTCCATTATCGCAAATTCAGCATTGCGTTTTTCGTGAATCTCAAGGTCTTCTTCAACAGAAACAGTCTCTTCAAGGCTGTCAATCTGGTTTGAATAGCGGCCAATCTGCTGTAATCGTTTAAGCCAGAGTCGCCTGCATATGGAATATACATACGTGTTAATTTTAGAGGTTAAAACAAATGATTCGCTTTTTGCTTTTTCATACAGCGCAATCATCGCTTCCTGAAAAATATCCCTGGCATCATCATAAGAGCCATTGTTATTGAGAATGAAAGACTGAACCATATTGAAATTGTCCTTGTATAAGGCTTCGATGGCTTTCGAGTCGTTGTTAGCCAATCCTTTTAATAATGCTTGTTCGTTTAACTCAGCTTTCACTATCTCATGTTTAATACTTGAAGAGGGATAAAAGTAACCCAAAATGTTTCGAAAAAAAATTTTAAAAAAAGTTTAATCGCCACGGGTTACCTTTTGTCACATGCGGGTATTAACCTCAAAATTCACTCACAACAAAAAGCTCACAACAATGAAAAAATTATTCGCAGTTATTGCAATCGCAACATTTATGACAGCTTGTGGTTCAGGTTCAACTCCTGCTACAACAGTTGATTCTACTAAGAAAGATACAGTTAAAGCTGCTGTTGACACAACACAGAAAGCTGCAGATACAACTAAAGCTGCTGTTGACACAACTAAAAAGTAATTAAATAAGCAACTGCCACGTGTGTTAGACAGTGCAGAGCCAGCTTGCGGCGCAGGTAGTTGAAGAACTCTTTTTCATATGGCAAGCAATCGTTAGAGGCCGTTCCGTTTCCACGGAAGGGCTTTTTTCTTTTTATACTCTCTCAAACAGCTTTTGATTTCTTTTGGTTTTTTATACAATTGGCAGGAAACAGTATGTCCTAACCCGTTGGCGGAATTAAATTTACCCAGCCTGTTTAATGCCGTTAACCGGTTTGTTGACCAACTTTACAGGTCTCATACAGATATAGCTTTAGCATCTTTTCAGTACAATACATCTATACCAGATCCTGCAATGTGCCTCATATAAGCTACATATAAGCCATATATAAGCTACATATAAGCTACTCCTAATAGGAGTAGCTTATATGTGGTTTATATGCAACTTACACTTGAATTATTCCAGACTTATACTGCAATATGGTAGCTATCGATCATAAATAAGCTGGCTTTCAACCATGGCAGATGTAGTGCTATGCAATGGCTTTTACGGGCAGTATAGCACATTTATCGGCATAT
>JAGWPQ010000580.1 GCA_028877045.1 Bacteroidota bacterium
ATTCCCGAAACCAAAGGGAAAACTTTAGAAGAAATGGAAAGTATCTGGAAAAAATAAATCCTGTTTGATATTTTAGTTTAAATACTTGCTTATTTTAATGCTTTAAACAATGCGATGGATTGGACCAAATGATACTGTGAAATTGATTATATAGACGTTATCTAAAAGAAATTAGAAAAGCATTATTAAATACAATATATCATTTTATGAGATTAAAAATATTTTCTGTATTTCTTTTAGCTGCAATTGCAATTAGTGGACATTCGCAAAATGAATTGATCACAAATATTGCAGCAAGAAAAACATTCAGCCTCGATGGTAAATGGCAATATATTATCGATCCTTATGAAACTGGCTTCACCGACTATCGTTTTAAAGAACGTAGTGAAAAAGATGCGGAAGCTTATTGGAATACAGATATTCCCGCCAATAGATCAGACAGAAAAGAACATGGTTTTATTGCTAAGTATTCTTTAAACGTTCCGGGCGATTGGAATTCGCAGGACGCGAAATTTTTATATTACGAAGGAACGGTTTGGTACAGAAAATTATTCAATTATAAAAAATCAAATGCAAGCAACCACTTGTATTTATATTTCGGAGCAGTAAATTATAAAGCCGATGTGTATTTGAACGGACATAAATTAGGCCAACATAAAGGAGGTTTTACTGCATTTAATTTTGAAGTACCGGATAGTATTTTAAAAGAAGAAAATAATAATCTGGTGGTAAAAGTTGATAATAAAAGATATGCAGATGAAGTGCCGGCCTTAAATACAGACTGGTGGAATTACGGTGGTATTACAAGAACTGTTCAGTTGATCGAATTGCCTCAAAATTTTATTCAGGATTATTCTTTGCAGTTAGCATCATCGGGCCAAACGATTAAAGGATGGGTTAAATTAAATTCATTTACACCCAATGAAAAAATCACGATCGAAATTCCTGAATTAAAAATTAAGAAGATCATCAATGCAGAAAATGCTATCTCCAATTTTTCAATCAATATTTCAAGCATACAAAGATGGAGTCCCGAAGATCCAAAATTGTATAATGTTGTTATTTCTACTGCTTCCAATCTGATCAGAGAAAAGATCGGGTTTAGAAATATTGAGATTAAAGGCACACAAGTAATGTTAAATGGTAAACCCATATTTATGCGTGGCATAAGTATCCATGCAGAAGTACCGCAAGAAGTTCGCAGATCCTACAGTAAAGCCGATGCAGAAATGCTATTGGGTTGGGCAAAAGAATTGAATTGTAATATGGTGCGGTTAGCACATTATCCGCACGATGAAAATATGGTTCGTGTTGCAGATTCTTTAGGGATTTTGGTATGGTCCGAAATTCCGGTGTACTGGACAATTGATTTTAAAAATGCAGATGTATTGGCAAAAGCAAAATCGCAGTTATCCGAAATGATAACAAGAGATCATAATAGGGCAAGCATTATTATCTGGTCTGTTGGAAATGAAACACCGGTAAACGAGACCAGAAATAATTTCATGCACAGTTTATTAAGTACCGCAAAACTAATGGATTCATCACGCATTATTTCTGCAGCACTGGAAGTTAATTATGCTTCTGCAAATGCAATAAAAACAATCGACGATCCTTTGGGTAAATACGTTGATATGGTTTCGTTTAATGAATACTTGGGTTGGTATACCGGTTTGCCATCAGACATAACAAAAACAACATTCAATACCATTTATAATAAGCCTTTATTCATCAGCGAAACGGGAGCAGAGGCATTGAGTGGTTTTAAAGCCGATAGCCTTACCCGTTTCAGCGAAGAATATCAAACATGGTTTTATAAAGAACAAATTGCCATGTTGCGTAATATGCCCGAGAATTTTGTCGGGATTTGTCCGTGGATATTAGCTGATTTCAGATCACCCAGAAGAAACAATCCTACTTATCAGGAAGGATGGAATAATAAAGGATTGATAGACCAACACGGGAAAAAGAAACCTGCATTTTTTGTATTACAATCTTATTATGCAGAAATGAAACAAAAATTTGAAACGCAAAACAATTAAACCATAAACCATTATCTATATCACAAAAAAATCCCTTCAACATAATGTTAACGGGACTCTTAACAAAAATGTGTAGTGGCCCCCGATAGGAATGAGTTCGAAATTTTTGAGTGGATACCTGATTGCAATGATTAAAGAAACACTTTAAA
>JAGWPQ010000581.1 GCA_028877045.1 Bacteroidota bacterium
ATATGCACAAATCGGTTTGGTAACATTAATTGGATTGGCTGCAAAGAATGCGATCTTAATTGTTGAGTTTGCAAAGGAAAGAGTTGATCACGGCATGGATATTATTCAGGCAACATTAGAAGCAGTGAAGTTACGTTTGCGTCCCATCATCATGACATCCATGGCATTTATATTAGGCGTTTTACCATTGGCATTTGCCGAAGGCGCAGGTGCTGTAGCCCGCTCTACCATTGGATTTACAGTGTTGGGTGGAATGCTGGCCGCAACTTTGTTGGCTATTTTTATTGTACCTGTCTTATTTGTAACGATCACCAAATTCGCATTCAATAAAAAAGAATTGGCTTCCTTAAAAATAAAGGATGACAGAATGAATGAAATGCCCCACGAACAAATTTAATTGTGTGATTTTGTGAATGATTTTATTTGATTGATGATTATTTTCATCAGTCAAATAAAATCTATTTTTGTTTTTTGAGATCAATGGTTACAGATTTTCAAGAAGTATTTTAATTATGAACATCAGTACTTTCAGTGCATTCAAAAGTCGTAATTACAGATTATACTTTATCGGTCAGTCCGTTTCACTGATCGGGACATGGATGCAAAGAACTGTTGTAAACTGGGTAATATATTCGCTTACTCATTCTAAGTTCATGCTGGGATTTACTTTGTTTGCGACCATGTTCCCTTCGTTTTTATTTTCATTTATCGGTGGTGTGGTCGCCGACAGATATGACCGATATAAATTATTACTGCTGACACAAATCGTGTCCATGATACAGGCCGTATTATTAACTGTATTGGTATTCTTTAACCATTATTTTGTTTGGGAAATAATTGTTTTGAGTGTGATGCTTGGGATCATCAATGCATTTGATGTTCCTGCACGTCAATCGCTTGTTTATGATATGGTGACCGATAAAGATGATCTGCCCAATGCATTGGCATTAAATTCTTCGATGGTCAATTTATCGAGATTAATTGGTCCGGCAATTGCCGGGATCATCATAGAATATTTTGGCAATGCTTTTTGTTTTGGATTGAATGCATTGAGTTTTGTAGCCGTCATCATTTCATTGTTATTGATGAAACTTCCCGAACACATTGCAAAGCCAAGAACAAAAAATATTGCAGGGGAATTAAAAGAAGGATTGAATTATGTGAGGAAAGCACCTGAAATTTTTTATGTCATAAGCATGCTTGCCCTTGTCAGTTTTTTGGTGTTACCATTCAGTTCATTGATGCCGGTCTACGCAAAAGATATTTTTCATGGGACAGCATCAACATACGGTACACTCAACAGTGTGATTGGTTTGGGAGCATTCTCGGGAGCCATATTTTTAGCTTCATTAAAACCGGGAACTAATCTCAGAAAAATATTGACCATCAATACTTTTGTTTTTGGTATAGGACTCGTTTTATTTTCTTTCACTACTTATTATCCTTTGGCACTGGCATTTGCAATTGTTGCTGCTTTTGGAATGATGTCGCAAATCACCATCACCAATACATTGATACAAACCACTGTTGATACGGCAATGCGTGGAAGGGTCATCAGTATTTATGCTATGGCATTTTTTGGTATGCAACCTTTTGGCGGATTACTCATCGGTTCTGTATCACAAAAAATCGGTGTAGAAAATACTTTATTAGCCGAAGGTATCATTGCTTTACTGATTGGCTTGTTGCATGTTTGGTTTCTTCAAAAACATAAAAATAAAAATGAATCATTATTAGCTGAAGATACTATTGCAATAACGGTAAAATAAAATTTTCATTCACTTAAAATATTCAGAAATGATAACAGCACTTGATAAGAACACAGCCCTGGTTTTAATTGATCTGCAAAAAGGAATTGTTCAACTTCCATTGGCAAAACCTGTGAATGAAGTTTTAACCAATGCAGCAAAATTGGTAGAAGCTTTTCGTAATGCATCATTGCCCATAGTAATTGTAAATGTGAATTCACAAAACGCACAATGGACAAGATCACGCAAAGACGCGCCACCTATGCAAAGAACCTTAAGTGATGATTGGTTTGAAATAGTTCCTGAAATAAAAACACTACCCAACGACATTTTTATTACCAAACATACCTGGGGTGCTTTTCACGAAACAGCATTGGATGAAGAACTGAAGAAAAGAAATATTACCGGCATTGTGCTTGCCGGAATTTCTACAAGTATTGGTGTTGAAGGAACGGCAAGAGGTGCCAGCGAAAGAGCTTACAATATTGCTTTTGCGAAAGATGCCATGACCGATATGTTTGCCGATGCACACGAACGCAGTTTGAAATATATTTTTCCGCGGATAGGTGAAGTAGATGATACCGATAAGATCATCGAAAAACTATCAGGTTTGTAGAATGATAATTCCTAAGAGAGCATCAACGCTACCCATCCTGTATCGATGCTATATGGATGCGGTATGGATACTGTATGAGAATAGTATGAAAGCCCTTTTACCATCCCTTCTTCGTATTTGGCTATTACTTCCTTCGTGACTGCTTGCCATATACTGCTGCAACCAACGAAGGATGGGCGAAGGAGATACGAAGGAAACAATAAGGAAGGAACAAGAAAACAAGACACAAGCTTCAAGGAAACAAGGCATGACTTGTAAAGACATAGTAGGTTATGCTTCAAGTATGGTTACTGCTTTATTACTGCCTTGTTCAAGTATGGTTGAAGTATGGTTACTGCCTTGTTGAAGCTTAGTAAAGCCCTATACGGTGTATGACAATAGTATTAACGTTGAGTAAACAGGCGAAAAGAGATGCCTTTAATTTTATTAAACCTTTCGAAAATTGATACTTAAAAAAATCTCCTTATCATCATACAGGTTCAGTAAGACATCCCGAATTGTAAAGTTGATGATGGAGTTTTAAAAATAATTTCAGCAAGCGGGCAATTAAAAAAAACAAATCTTATTACTTCATAAAACCATTGTTGTATTTAATTGAATACTTCAATCTTGCATTACTTCATTGCTGATCGAAAAGAGATTTTGGTCCACGATTTAACGGTTAAAATTAACTGTAAAACGGTCTCTCTATTTTCATTTTTGATTCAAAAATCAGGCTGTTTTTTCGGGAACGATTGCGTAAAAAAATACTATGTTAA
>JAGWPQ010000582.1 GCA_028877045.1 Bacteroidota bacterium
ACAAGATATGATTCGTTGCGCTGAATCAGTTAAACAACATTTTCTTGATGCGGGTGCCGATACAGTAACTGTTTATCCAACCGAAGGCCACCCGGTTGTGTACGGCGAAAAATTTCTTGATGCAAACAAACCAACAGTTTTGGTGTACGGGCATTATGATGTGCAACCTGCTGATCCGCTGGAACTCTGGCACAGCGGGCCTTTTGAGCCGGTGATCAAAGACGGAAAAATTTTTGCAAGAGGTTCGGCCGATGATAAAGGCCAGTTCTTCATGCATGTAAAAGCTTTGGAAACTTTAGTACAAACAAATACACTTTCAACAAACATTAAATTTATTATCGAAGGCGAAGAAGAGATCGGCAGTCCTAATTTGGCAAAGTTTGTAAAAGCGAATAAAGAATTATTAAAAGCCGATGTTATTTTGATCAGCGACACATCTATGCTCAGCATGGACACACCTTCCATCGATGTTGGTGTTCGTGGATTAAGTTATATTGAAATTGAAGTTACTGCTGCCAACCGCGATCTGCACAGTGGTGTTTATGGCGGTGCTGTTGCAAACCCGATCACAGTTTTGGCAAAGATGATCGCATCTTGTCACGACGAAAATAATCACATCACCATTCCCGGATTTTATGATGATGTTGTAAATGCAACTGCCGAAGAAAGAGCAAAAATGGCTAAAGCTCCTTTCGATGAAAATGAATACAAAAAAGATCTCGGTGTTGCAGAATTAGTTGGCGAAAAAGGTTATACAACAAATGAGCGGACAGGCATTCGTCCAACCATCGAAGTAAATGGAATTTGGGGTGGCTATACCGGCGAAGGTGCAAAAACTGTTTTGCCCGGAAAAGCATTTGCAAAAATTTCGGCACGCTTGGTTCCCAATCAATCATCAACAAAGATCACTGAAAAATTAATTAATTATTTTACAAGCATTGCACCCAAAGGTGTAACGGTAAAAGCTTCAGAACATCATGGTGGTGAGCCTTACATGACACCCATCGATTCTAACGAATACCGTGCAGCCGCAAAAGCAGTGGCAGCAACATTTGGCAAAGAACCTATTCCGGTTCGCGGTGGCGGAAGCATTCCAATTTGTGCTTTGTTTGAAAAAGAGTTGGGAATTAAAATTGTTTTCATGGGCTTTGGTCTGGACAGCGATAACCTTCATTCGCCCAACGAAAAATACGATCTCTTTAATTTTTATAAAGGCATCGAAACCATTCCATACTTCCATCAGTTTTATGCTGAAATGAAAAAGTAAAAACTAAAAAGATAAGATCTAAAAACTAAAATCAACAATCAAATATGGTTGTTGATTTTTTTTGTTACCAACTGTAAATCTTTACTCATCACCGGTTGCGTCGCACACTTGTACTGCATAACAGTATTCATCTTTTTTCTTCGTCACAAATAATTCTCTTGCACACCTTTGTGTATTCTTCATGGCAAAAAAAATATTTGTGTAAATCCGTTACATCATTTCATTATTTTTGGATCATGAGCGAAGCGAAAGAAAAATTACGGATCGATAAATATCTCTGGGCAATTCGTTTATTTAAAACACGCAGTCAGGCCGGCGATGCATGCAGCAAAGGCAAAGTAAAATTTCTGGGCGAAAATGTCAAAGCTTCAAAAATTGTAAACATCAACGACGAGTACGAAATAAAAACAGAAAATAAAAGATGGCGGATTAAAGTAACAGGTTTATTAGAAAAACGTGTGCAATACAGCGAAGCCATAAAATTTTATACCGACATCACACCTCCTGAAGAGCTCGACAGGATTGCATTTCAGGCTGCAACATTTCATACCGGCAAACGCCAAAGCAAAATTGGAAGGCCCACCAAAAAAGAAAGAAGAGATATTGACGATTTTATGGAAAACTAAAAGTTGTTATGAAAAATTATTTATTGCTTTTTATTTCACTCTGTTATTTTCAGACTATAAAAGCGCAACAAACTAATACAATAATTAATCCTCAAACTGATACTACTGATTTAGTTTATAATCCTCAAGTCCAGGCAACTTACCCAGGTGGAATTAAAAAGTTGAATAAATTTTTGCAGGAGAATATAGATTCGAGTGTTTATTTACAATTTTATCAAGCTCAGACGAAACGAAAGACAGGAATTTTAATGTTAGCTTCTGTCAGGATTGAAAGTGATGCAGATTTAATTATTGATAAAGATGGTAAAATTTATAATATCAAAATGTCAAAGGGATATATAAATTGGCCTAAATTCATTTTTCTTAAAAATGAGATTATCAAAGTATTGTTATTATCTCAACCTTGGAAACCTGCATTACTAAATAATGCTTCTGTAAAATCAAAACAAACGGTTAAACTGAAATTCACTTTATTCTTTACAAGAGATTTCAGAAGACAATACTTTGCAAAACATCCCGAATAATATTAGTTTTGCTTCCTGATTTTATTGAACTATGAACATCCATATTATAACCGTTGCTCCAGAATTATTGGAAAGTCCTTTTTCGCACAGCATCATGAAACGTGCACAGGATAAGAGTTTGCTCAATATTCAATTACATAATTTAAGAAAGTGGGCAATTAATAAACATGCGCAGGTTGACGATTATCAGTATGGCGGTGGTGCCGGAATGGTGATGATGTGCGAGCCATTGGCAAGTGCCATTGATGAATTGCAACAGGAAAAAAAGTTTGATGAAATAATTTTCATGACACCCGATGGCGATGCTTTTAATCAACATACTGCCAACCAACTTTCATTAAAAGAAAATATTTTAATTATCTGCGGGCATTATAAAGGCATCGATCAACGCATTCGCGATACATACATTACCAAAGAAATTTCGATTGGCGATTATGTGTTGAGTGGCGGTGAATTGGCTGCCGCTGTTGTGGTTGATGCGATCGGTAGATTAATTCCCGGCGTGCTGAACGATGAAACTTCTGCACTCTTCGATTCTTTTCAGGATAATTTATTGGCGCCGCCTGTTTATACGCGTCCTGCTGATTTCAGAGGGATGAAGGTTCCTGAAATTTTATTACAAGGCGATCAAAAAAAAGTGGAAGAATGGCGCTACGAACAAGCATTGCAGCATACGAAAGATAGAAGACCCGATCTTTTAAAAGGTGATGAATAAAATACCGCTTATCAGAATTACTTATGAACTTGTAAGTATTGCCTGTTAGCTTGCTTCTTTTTTATTATTTTACTCCCCAAAAAATTAAATTGAAACAAATATTTTATTTCATAACGACAATTTTTATCACTGTTACATCTGTACAAGCACAACAAAAAGATACGTTCATTTCTTTTCAGCAAGAATATCAACTGCATATAAAAAAAACCAATAAGCCAATAAAGATTGATGGAAAACTTAACGAGGATGTTTGGGCGGATGCACAAACAACAACTCCTTTCTGGAAAAAATTTCCCAATGATGATGGAAGACCTACCAGACAAACAGAAGTAAAAGTAACTTACGATAATAAATTTTTATATATTGGCATTACTGCCTATGATTCCGGAAAAGTATTTGCCCAAACATTAAAAAGAGATTTTGGTCATGATGGTAACGATGGTATTGGCATTGTTTTAGATCCAAACAACCAGCATATCAATGGTTTTTTCTTTGTGGTAAGTGCTTTTAATGGTCAAAGTGAAGATCAGCTTCCGCTTAACAGTGATGGCTCTTGGAGTTGGGATAATAAATGGTATTCGGCTACAAAAATATATAAAGACAGATGGACAGTGGAGATAGCGATTCCCTTTAAAACGATTCGTTATACAGCTGATAAATTAGTTTGGGGAATTAATTTTATTCGCATTGATCCTAAAACAAATGAATATTCAACATGGACACATGTACCGATGAATTTTCAATCACATGATCTAGGTTTTACAGGATCATTAATTTGGAATCACCCCCCCCCTGCTTCGGGAAAAAATGTAGTAACAATTCCGTACATGATTTCTAACCTTAATCAGAATAAAGAAAACAATATACCAACCAATGGAAAATTTAATGCAGGTATGGATGGCAAATTTGCATTATCTTCTTCTTTAAATCTGGACCTCACCATTAATCCCGATTTTTCGCAGGTAGATGTAGATAAACAAGTAACCAATCTAAGCAGATTCAATATTTATTATCCCGAAAAAAGAGGTTTTTTTTTAGAAAATTCTGATTTATTTGCAAGACTTGGTGAAAACAGTGTGCGGCCTTTTTATTCAAGAACAATAGGATTAGATTCTAATAATAATCCTATCCCGATTTTATTTGGCGCAAGATTAACCGGCAATATCAATAAATCTACCAGAGTTGGTTTTATGAATATTCAAACTGGCAGCGAAGGAAATAATGCTCCGGAGAATTATACTGCAGCAACGATTCAACATAATTTATTTCAACGTACTGTTATAAAAGCATATTTGCTGGACAGGGAAAATTTTATATCACAGGATCAAAAAAATAAAGATCCACTGAATGCATTTGGAAGGAATGCAGGAACTGAATTCGATTACTCAAATTTATCGGGATCATGGACAGCCTATAGTAGTTGGAATCATTCGTATAAAATGGGTATTCATTCCGATAATAATTTTATCAATGGCGGCTTTGGTTATAAAGGAAGACATTTAGGTGTAAACTCCGGTTTTGTTTCTGTTGGCACGAATTATTATACCGACATGGGTTATGTAATAAGAATAAATAATTATGATGCACTACGCGATACAACCATCAGAGTTGGTTACAAAGAAATTTATAATAATGTTTCATATGCCTTTTACTCAAAAACTTCGGCAATACATACACAAAGAATTAATTTTTTTAATGATTTTTATTTTAATCCTGATAATTCATTAAATGAGCATGATTCAAGGCTTCAGTATAATCTAATGTTTACCAATACCAGTAATATTGGCTTTATTGTAACCAATACGCTGCTTAATTTATTATACCCTGTTTCCTTTACGGACTCTTCATATGCACCGTTGCCGGCAGGTCACTATAACTTTTCACAAGCATTTGCTTATTATCAATCAGATTTTAGAAAACCTTTCAGCTATTACAGTCAAATTGCGGGAGGGAGTTTTTATAATGGCATTAAAAAAACATTGATTATGGCTGGCACATACAGACAATCGGCACATATGAATGTTTCAGTAAATTTTGAGTACGATAATTTGCAATTTCCCAAACCGTATGGCAATACAGAAATCTTTTTAATAGCCCCAAAAATTGAATATGACTTCAGTACAAAAATGTTCTGGACAACTTTTATTCAGTACAATACACAAAATAATAATTTCAATATTAATAGCCGCTTTCAGTATCGCTTTAAACCGATGAGCGATCTGTTTTTAGTATACACGGATAATTATTACACTACACCACTGATGCAAAATAAGAATAGAGCAATAGTATTTAAAATGGATTACTGGTTTAATATGTAATAAGTATTTTAAAAATCGACTTCAATAATAGTAGGCTTGCCGACAAATAAAACATTAATCGTTAATTGATTGTTTGAAGTATCCATTTTAACCCAGTTGTCTGATGAATGAGCATTTTCGGCTTTATTATTATTTTTTAACGAAACACCATTTAAGAGCAGTTTAGAAAAATTTGTTATGGATGGAATAACGATCTGATATTCTTTTGCAGCTAGTTTGTTTTTATAATTGCCGTTGTTTGAATTAATGCTGATGGAAATTTTATCATTCACCAAGCCCGAAGAAATAAAATGAGTTAACGAAAATTGTTTTTGTGAAATGGCATTTTTAGATTCGCCATCATCTTCATACAACTCATATGATGATTTATTTTTTGAAGGAACATATAACAGCAACATTTTACCATTCACAACTTCTTTTGTATTTCCTTCGCCCTGATACATCGGCACAAAACTTCCTTCTTTAATAAAATATGGTATCTTAAATAAGTTCACTTCGTAATCAATCCATTGATTGCCGGTATAAAATTTCTTATCAGTTGCATCATACCATTTATCTTTTGGTAAATAAATTTTTCTTGTTGTTGCATTCTTATGTAATATAGGGGCCACAAGCATTTCATCACCCCACATAAATTCATCTTCAATTTTTACAGCAGTAGTATCATTTGTAAACTGATAATACATTGGTCGCACCAATGGCTCGCCATATTTTGCCTGACGATAACTTAAAGTATAATTATACGGCAACATTTGATACCTGTGTTTGATAACTTGCTTTGCAGCTTGTTTGTACGGCTCATCCATTAATGCGGGTTCGCTTGGGAAACTAAATGCGTTTGGATCTACTTCGTACAAAGCTGTTCCATGCGGACGAAAAATGGGCGTGAATGATGCAAACTGCAACCATCGAACATATAATTCTTTATCACCATCGCCGCCGGCAAAACCTCCGGCATCGGCATGTGTGTATGGAATGCCGCTCATGCTCATGCCCAGCATGATTTGTAACTGTGCACGAAACCCGCTCCAACTGCGACTTACATCGCCACTCCATGGAAAAATACTGTAACGTTGACTTCCGGCAAATCCTGAACGATTCAAATGAAACAGTCTTACATTGGGATAATCTTTCGCATAATTTTCGTACAACATTTTGTTCCAGTAATGCCCGTAAATATTATGCACCTCATCAGCTTTCATTAATCTTTTTGCTCCTTCATCTTTTAAATTATGCATCATTGCCGATGGATGCTTTTCAGGTTCACCTAAATCGGTCCACCAACCTGCAACACCATTGCCGATTTGCTTTTCATAATGATCGTTCCAAATCCATTGCTGCGCATCTTTTCTAAAAACATCTAACAAACCACCCAACCCAAAATAAAAATCTTGTATGATGAAAGGCTTACCCGCACTATCTGTTGCTAAATATTTTTGAGACGCATCGAACATTTTAGTGTGTTGCAAAAAGAATGGTTCGGTAATTAAAATGGTATTGATATTTTGTTTTTTAAAATCAGTGATCATTTGTTGTGGATGCGGCCATTTAGTTTTATTCATCCAGTCTAAATTTCCAAGTGTTCCTTTGATACTGTCGCCAAACCAAAACAAATCGAAGATGATGGCATCGAACGGAATTTTTTCTGCTTTCATTTTTGCGGCAATATCCTTTACCTGCGTTTCACTGGTGTAGCCAAAGCGGCTCATAAAATTTCCCAAAGCCCAACGCGGCGGCAATGGTTGTGTACCGGTTAATTTTTGATAGGAGGTAAGAATTTCTTTATAGTCTTTTCCAAGAATGACAAAGAAATTTATTTCACCGCTTAAAAATCCAGCTTCAAAAATATTATTGATCGATTTGCCAATATCGGCATATCCTTTAGAACCATTATCAAAAAATAATCCATAGCCTTTTGATGAAGTAAAAAATGGGACAGAGAAATTTAAATTATCAGCTCCTTCGCCATAACCATACCAGGGATTGTTGTACAAATTGATCCGGTATCCTCTGCGATTCAATGGTAGTGCACGTTCGCCGCCACCGAATATTTTTTCATCATCATTTAATAAAAATGAAAGACTGTGATACTCGTTGTTCTGACTTGCTTTTATTAAACGAAGGTTACCAATTGAAATGGTATCGCCTTTTTGTTTTAAAAATGATTTTACAATACTTGTAGGTTTTAAAATAACAGCATCTGTAAAATTTTGGTTACTGGTATAGTCTTTTGGTTGAAAAGTGATTTTAAAAATATTGGGCGCATATTGTTGATAAGAAATAGTTCCGCCCTGATATGCGATATTATTTTTTACTTTCGTTTGTGCATTTGCAATCACAAAAAATAAAGCAAACAGAAAAGTTAACTTTTGTTTCATATCATCATTTTATAAAACCAAAGTTAGTGTCTCAATTTATACATTCTAAATAAAAAATATGGCAGTTTCATTCACAGTGCAGGGCAATCTGGTTGATGTTTGGAAAAAAGAAATTTATCCTGCTGAAATAGTTGTTGAAAGCGGAAAAATAAAATCAATCAAACCAATAAACCAATCAACAGATAAACCAATAAACTACATACTTCCCGGTTTTGTTGATAGTCATGTTCATGTTGAAAGCAGCATGCTGGTACCGAGCGAATTTGCAAAATTAGCAGTGGTACATGGTAGTGTTGGCAGTGTGAACGATCCGCACGAAATAGCCAACGTGTGCGGATTGGAAGGCGTTGAGTTTATGATCGAAAATGGAAAGAAAGTAAACTTCAAATTTAATTTTGGTGCACCAAGCTGTGTGCCTGCCACGATTTTTGAAACTGCCGGTGCTGCATTAAACAGCGATGCTGTAAAAAAATTATTGGCGAAAGACGAAATAAAATACCTGAGTGAGATGATGAATTTTCCTGGTGTTTTATTTGGTGATGATGAAGTGATGAAGAAAATAGAATATGCGCACGAATTAAATAAACCTGTTGATGGTCATGCGCCGGGATTGCGCGGCGATGATGCAAAAAAATATATTGATGCCGGAATAAGTACAGATCACGAATGTTTTACCGAAGCTGAAGCATTGGACAAATTAAAATATAGCATGAAGATCTTGATTCGTGAAGGAAGTGCCGCAAAAAATTTTGAAGCATTAATTAATTTAATGCACGAACATTATGAGAACATGATGTTTTGCAGTGATGACAAGCATCCCGATAGTTTGGCGGTTGGCCATATCAATCAGCTTTGTGCAAGAGCTGTTGCAAAAGGAATTGATATTTTTAAAGTATTGCAGGCGGCCTGTGTTAATCCTGTACTGCATTATAAATTAAATATTGGTTTGCTGCGCGAAGGCGATCATGCAGATTTTATTGTTGCAGAAGACCTTGTCAACTTCAACATCAAACAAACTTTTATTAATGGCGAGTTGGTTGCAGAGAATGGAAGATCTTTTATTAAATCTGTTCCTGTAAACCCGATCAATAATTTTAATTGCGATGAAATTGCAATTGAGAAAATGCAATTTTCTTTGAAACGCTGGGGCAATGATGAGGAAGAAAATATTGAACAGGTAAATGTAATTGAAGCACTGGAAGGGCAACTTATCACCAATAAATTAATTTATCCCATCACCGATTTTAATGTGGAGAACGAAAATATTTTTTCGAACACCGATAAAGATCTATTGAAGATGGTGGTGGTGAACCGTTATTTCAATGCGCCCATCGCCAAAACATTTATTAAAAATTTTGGATTGAAGGAAGGCGCCATTGCTTCATCGGTTGCACACGACAGTCATAATATTGTTGCTGTTGGTGTTGACGATACAAGTTTGGCAAGAGCCATTAATCTGGTGATACAACAAAAAGGCGGCGTTAGTGCAGTTAGTATCAACAACGAAAAAGTTTTGGGATTGCCTGTTGCCGGATTGATGAGTGTCGATGATGGTTATAAAGTTGCCGATGCCTACACGGCAATCGATAACATGGTGAAGCATGAGCTGAAAAGCACGCTGGCAGCACCTTTCATGACATTAAGCTTTATGGCACTGTTAGTAATTCCGCATTTAAAATTAAGCGACATGGGATTGTTTGACGGTGATAAATTTGAGTTTGTAAAATAATCATGAACAATAAATTAATTATTAAAGGCAAAATTGTTGATGAACATACGCGTTGTTTGCATTATCATTCGTCGTTGGATATTATTGCCATCAGGATGAAATGTTGCAACGAATATTATGCTTGCATTCATTGTCACGAAGAAGAAGCCGATCACAAAGCACAAGTTTGGCTTAAAAGCGAATTGAATACCAAAGCAATCTTGTGTGGTAATTATTTGAACGAATTAACCATCATACAATATTTGGAAAGTAATTATCAGTGCCCGTTTTGCGAAGCTGCATTTAATCCGCATTGCAGTAATCACAATCATTTTTATTTTGAAGTTTAATTTTTTTTGTTGACGAGCTGCAATGCTACTATCAGCTGCAGTTGCGTCGCACACTTCAACTTAAGAATACTAATGAGTAGCCATTGTTGGTCGCCGACCAACAACAACAATTATTATTGGATTATTTGACGGAATAAATTTGAATTTGTAAAATAAAGCAGTAGTTACAAAATAAAATATTTGTTTATGCGAAATTTTAAATGATGCTTTGTATATTTAATTTTAATCAAATGGGTTAAAATTGCATGCAAAAGAAAATTCTATTAATTATTATCGCAAGTTTTATTTTTCTCAATGCTGATTCCCAAATAACAAAAGGGAATTGGATGGTAGGAGGAAGTGCTAATTATTCTACAAATAACCAATATTCCATAAAAAGTTCTAACCTGCAATTAGCTCCTAAAATTGGATATTTCTTTTGGGATAATTTTTCGGGAGGGCTACAACTTAACACTATTTTAGAAAAAAGCACTTTAAATGGGAGTGTTTCAAAACAAAACAGTATTCTTATTGGTCCTTTTATGCGTTATTATTTTCTGAACGCTGAAAAATCAATCAATTTTTTTGTTGAAGCTACGTATTCGTATGGCATTAATAGAACAACAAATAATTCAAGTTCTAACAATACTAAGCTTGATAGTTATTCATTTTTGGCAGGTCCTGTTTTTTACTTTAATAGCAGTGTAGGTTTAGAATTTACCATTAGCTATTATGGTAATAGAGATATAGACGCACAAACCGTTAATAATGGGATTCAGGTAGGTATAGGTTTACAAGTACATTTAGAAAAATAAATTACAAATCGGTTTATCGGTAAGCGAAAAGTATTTATTAAAAATCTATTTTTTATTTTGTTGCCATAAAATACAGAACGTATAAGTGTGCGACGCAACAGGCGATGCCATGAAATACTGCAGCCGGTTCAATAATTATTTTTTTAAAAGAAAGCAACTGCATAACAAGTTGTAATTTTGAATGTTGCCGATTAGGTTTTACTTTTCGGTCAAAATACATCACCCAAAACACTGTAGCAATGATCGTTAATTTAAGTGAGCAGCATAGTTTAGTTAGTAATTGGATAGCTGAAATCAGAGACATGAATGTCCAGAGTGACCGTATGCGTTTTCGCCGCAACTTAGAACGTGTTGGCGAAATTGCGGCCTATGAAATAAGTAAGGAATTGGCGTGGAAGGAAATGGAAACACAAACGCAGCTTGGTATCCATAACAGTAAGGTATTGGAACAGCAGCCGGTACTGGCAACTATTTTGCGTGCAGGATTACCATTGCATCAAGGCATGCTGAATTATTTTGATAAAGCCGATAATGCTTTTATTTCAGCATACCGCAAACATCATCACGACGGGAGTTTTGATATTAGCCTGGAGTACATGAGTTGCCCTTCGTTGAATAACAGGGTTGTGATCATCAGCGATCCGATGCTGGCAACAGGTTCATCGATCGTAAAAACAATTCAATACATGCGGGCAGAAAATTCTCCAACATCATTTCATGTTGTGGTTGCCATTGCCTGCACCATTGGAATTGAATATGTTTTGCGTGAATGTGGTTCGGATATAAAAATCTGGTGTGGCGATATTGATGATGAATTAACTGCCAAGGGATATATTGTTCCCGGGTTGGGCGATGCAGGTGATCTTGCTTTTGGAACAAAAATGCAGGCTTAGTTATTTTTTGAGGAA
>JAGWPQ010000583.1 GCA_028877045.1 Bacteroidota bacterium
CAGCTGGAAATTAAACTGGCCGAAAAACATATCCGTGATGCTAATGAAGAATTAGCCGAAAAAGTAAAAGCCCTTGAAATTGCAAAAAAACAAATTGCAACCAAAGAAGGTGTTTTGAATCACAAGAAAGGTGAATTGGAAAAAATTATTGTTGATACCGAGAAAGAAGAAAAACATTTTAAAAAATTAAGTGACGCTGCACGTGAAGGTATTGATGAAAGATTGATGTACAGCTACGACCGCATCCGCAAAAGCTACCGCAACGGTTTGGCTGTTGTGCCTGTTGAACGCGATGCCTGCGGTGGTTGCTTTAATTCAATTCCGCCTCAGCGCCAGAGCGAAATTCGTTTGCACAAAAAAGTAATTGTTTGCGAAAACTGCGGACGCATTTTGGTAGATGCTGATTTAACCGACAGTGTTACCGTAAAATAATATTTAAAAGATATTTTATTGAAGAAGGGCTTTCGTTTGAAAGCCCTTCTTTATTTTCGGGCAATGAAGCAAATGGTAATTTTTATTGCGTTGATTTTTTCTCTGACCGTATTGAAAGCACAAAAGGTGTACGAATTTAATTCGTTGTGCCAGCAGGCTTATAAAGAAATTACACAATTAAAATTACACAACGGTTTAGTATTAATTGAAAAGGCCAAACAACAAAATCCCGATAATTTAATTCCGCTGGTTCTTGAGAATTATGTCGATTTTTTTATTTTATTTTTTAATGAAGACCCCACCGAATATCAAATAAAGAAACCCGAAATAGAAGCAAGAGTTGCTTTATTAAAAGCAGGACCTCAATCATCTCCATTCTACAATTTTTGCCTGAGTATGGTGTACCTGCACAAAGCCCTTATTTCGATTAAGTTTGGCGAAATGTGGAGCTCGGCATGGGATGTTAAAAAAGCATATCAATACATAAAAGAAAATAAAAAAGCTTTTCCCACCTTTACCCCCGACGATTTAATTTATGGCGGTATGCAAACTATCATCGGCACTATTCCAAAAGGTTACAGATGGTTTACTAATATTCTGGGGATGAGGGGCTCTGTTACCGAAGGCATGAAAACCCTTTTCGCATTTGAAAGCAGTAACGACCCCTTTGCAAGATTAATGAGTAACGAAGGTACTCTCATGTATTGCTACCTGCTGTATTACGCAGAAAACAAAAAAGACGAAGCATTGCAATTCATAAAAGATAAAAAGCCCGATCTGGTTAATAACCATCTGTTGGCTTATGCTGCCGCCAATCTTAATAAAAACAATAAACACACAGAAGAAGCAAAAAATATTATTCTCAACAGAAATAAATCTTCCGAATATTTAGCCACAGAAATCTGGGATTATGAACTGGGCTTCGCAAAACTGCATCACCTGGAAACAAAAGAATCCATTCAATATCTGGAAAAATTTGTTGCCAATTTTAAAGGCACATTTTATTTAAAGGATGTGTATCAAAAATTAAGCTGGTGTTATTATTTGCAGGGAAACATGGTTGCTGCGCAGAAAGCAAGAAACCTGATTCTAAAAAAAGGAGCTTTCGATTCGGATGCCGATAAGCTTGCATTAAAAGATGCAAAAACAGGTAAATGGCCCAATATTATTTTATTGAAAGCACGCTTATTAAGCGATGGCGGTTACAACAAAGAAGCCTTGCAGTTGTTGATCAATAAAACAACCGATGATTTTTCAAAAGAAGAAGATAAATTAGAATACACTTACCGTTTGGGAAGGATCTACGATGATATGCATCAGGATAGCGAAGCCATAAAATATTATCTTAGAGCTATTGATCTGGGCGAATACAGAACCGAATATTATGCTTCGCGTGCAGCCTTACAAATAGGAAATATTTACGAGCAGCAGGGAAATAAGCCATTGGCCATTGTTTATTATAAACGATGCCTGGCGATGGAAGATCATGATTATAAAAACTCTTTGGACCAAAAAGCGAAAGCTGGTATTGCCCGATGCAAAGGAGAATAACTTAATTTGCACCTATTGATCTATGCTAAAAAAATTACTCATACAGAATTATGCTATCATCGATGAGATAGAAATTAATTTCTCCTCACAATTAAATATTATTACCGGCGAAACCGGTGCAGGTAAAAGTATTTTGATGGGCGCCTTGAGTTTGATATTGGGCGAAAGGGCCGATACTTCTGTTTTATTGAAGACCGATAAAAAATGTTTTATCGAAGGTGTGTTCAGTATAGATCTGAAAAAAGAAGTGAAAAATTTTTTGGAAGAAAATGATCTGGATGCCGATGATGAATTGGTTTTACGAAGAGAAATTGCAGCCAACGGAAAATCGAGAGGATTTATAAACGATACGCCTGCAACATTGCAGCAATTA
>JAGWPQ010000584.1 GCA_028877045.1 Bacteroidota bacterium
ACATGTCAGGGAGCTTATATCCTTTTCTTACACTTCATATTATGTATAAGACAAAGGGTGTACGGACTCGTACCAAATTCCTATTTCAGTACAAGACACGTACAAGATAACTCCTATTTCTTCCATGCCTCCTTTTGATATAACCCGCATATAACCCACGTATAACCCACATATAACCCGCGTATAACCCACCATAAATAAGACTCGGGTTATATACGGGTTATATCCACTTTATTATTGTATTACAGGATGGCTACATTACAATATGATAGCTATCGATCATAACTAAACAGCCTTTCGGCCTTAGGCAAGTGTAACAGGGGCAATAGCTTCTACAGGCAATATTGCCGGCTTACAGGTATATGACGGAAGAGGTTTGGATAAAGTAATTGCCCATACAAAAAGCGGGGCTTTAATTTCGCAAAACTGTCATTGACGGATGTTTGGCGATAAGCACTATTTTAAACCCTGCAACATATTCCGCGGAGATATTATTTTTTTATGATCAAAAATCTTGCTTCTACCGGGTTGTTCATCGGCATTTTAGATCTGTATCTCCACCAAAAAGCTACGGGGGAACTAATAATTAAGCCATCCGTTAATTTCGCCAACAAGGTTCACTTTTATGATCCAATGAGAAGCATGAATGCAGTACCGCCTGCGCTACCAAGTTTTTTAATCAATTAATCCTACATTTGAAAGCAGTTGTTTAACCCGATCCATTGTTTTGCTTTTAAAACAATCCTATTTAATAAAGCTCTACGATAGATTCATGAAAAATTGAGTGTTTTTACTATAATTCATGGCCTTCTATATTTGATAAATTGTTTTTTCGAGGAAACGAAAAGCGCTTATCAGATATCTTTAGTAAATTGTTATACAATTTAGTTCATTAATGATTTTTCTGTATGCAGCCGAACCAAGCAATAATTAAAAGAATAGTTTTATTGATCTTCCTTTCAATTCTTTTCCTGCCAGATCTATATAGCCAGCCTTATAATACAGCAATCTGCAGTGGTACGGCGTTTAGTTTTCAGGATCCATCGCTTCCCAATGGAACCACTTATACCTGGGGAGCTCCGGTTATTTCTCCCGCAGGAGCGATCTCAAATGCAAGTGCACAGGGCAGTGGACAGCTTAGCGTCTCGCAAACACTTACCAATACTACAACCGCTACAGCAACAGCTACATATACTGTCAATACTTCGGCAAGTACAACATTTCAATTAATTGTTACCATATATCCCGTTCCTGTTTTAAACAGCACTTTAACGCCTGCTGCAACCTGCAGCAATACTTCATTTAGTTATAGCCCTACCAGTGCCACCACCGGCACAACCTTCAATTGGAGCAGGGCTGTTGTGGCAGGGATCTCGAACAATATATCTACCGGGAGTGGTAGTATTAATGAAACACTGATCAATACCACTGTCAATGCAATTGCCGTTAATTATGCTTATACGTTAAAAGCAAATGGTTGCAGCAATAGTCAAACTGTTGTTGTTAATATCGATCCTACGCCAACTTTAAGCAGTACTTTAACGCCTCCTGCCATTTGCAGCAATACTTTATTTAATTATAACCCTACCAGTGCTACAGCAGGTGTATCGTTTAACTGGAACAGAGCTGCAGTTGCAGGAATTTCGAATGCTGCCAATTCGGGCAGCGGTAATCCGAACGAAACTTTGGTGAATACAACGGCCAATACAGTTGCCGTAAGTTATACTTATACATTAACAGCCAATGGCTGCAGCAATAATCAAACTGTTACAGTTAATGTTAATCCTACACCAACCTTGAGCAGCACATTAACACCCCCTGCCATTTGCAGCAATACTGCTTTTAATTATACACCTGCCAGTGCTACCGCAGGTACTACATTTAACTGGAGCAGGGCCGTTGTGGCAGGAATTTCGAACAATGCTTCTTCGGGCACAGGTAATCCTAATGAAACACTGATCAATACAACCGCCAATGTAATTGCGGTAAATTATATTTATACCTTAACTGCTAATGGATGTAATAATACGCAAACGGTATCGGTTAATGTTAATCCATCAGCTACTTTAAGCAGTACATTAACCCCTTCTGCCATTTGCAGCGGTACTGTATTTAATTATATACCCACCAGCACCACAGCGGGTACTGCGTTTAATTGGAGCAGGGCAGCGATCATTGGTATAAGTAACAGTGCGGGGCAGGGAACAAATAATCCGAATGAGATCTTAAACAATTCGACCACCAGTCCTATTACGGTTAATTATATTTATACACTTACTGCTAATGGTTGTAATAATAATCAAACGGTATCGGTTTTAGTGAATCCATCACCATCACTGACCAGCACATTAACGCCATCATCCATATGCAGTGGTTCTGTTTTTAATTATTCCCCAAGTTCTACTTTGTCAAATACCAGTTTTGCATGGACAAGAAATGCTGTGGCAGGTATTAATAACGGGAACAGTACCAGCGGAACAAATAATCCGGCTGAACAATTAACCAATTCAACACTTGTTCCTATCAGAGTAAATTATACTTATACACTTACCAATAACACAACATCCTGTTCTAATACCGAAGTTATTCCGGTAACTGTAAATCCTGTTCCGAGTGTTACTGATCAGACATTGAATGTATGCAGTAACAATACTTTCATGTCGTCGCCCAATTTTGTACCAGTCAATACTTTATATACATGGACAACACCTACAGTAACGATTGGTTCGGTAACAGGTGGCAGTGCTATTGTTGTTGGACAAACTTTCATCGGGCAGGCATTAACCAATACAGGAGCCGGTACTGCTACCATTGTTTATACCGTTACGCCAAATACCAATGGTTGTGTAGGCAGTAATTTTTTCGTGACAGTAAATGTTAGTTCAGCAAATTCATCGGCTTCGTTGAACAGCAGTTTAACACCTCCTGCTATTTGCAGTGGTACTGTTTTTAGTTACACGCCAACCAGTACAACGCCGGGTGTAAGTTTTGCATGGAAAAGATTTTATACCAACGGGATCAGTAATGCACCGGCAAGTAATACAAACAATCCAAATGAAATACTTTTTAACAGCACTTATCAACCCGTAACCACTTATTATGCTTATACTTTAACCGATATGAGTGGTTGTTCAAATACAGAACAGGTTGCCATTTTAGTTAATCCCGGTACTTCATTGAGCAGTACACAAAATCCTACACCTATTTGCAGTAATACTGTTTTTAATTATCTGCCAACAAGCAATACAGCGGGAACATCTTTTAATTGGTCCAGAGCTGCAGTTGCCGGGATCAGTAATCCTTCGGCCAGTGGTATAAATAATCCCAATGAAACATTGATCAATACAACAACAAGTCCTATTCCTGTTACTTATAATTATTTTTTAAGCACATCGAATGGATGTCTGAATAATCAGACCGTAACTATTCAGGTCAATCCAACACCGTTACTTACTACAACTTTAAATCCCCCTGCCATCTGCAGTGGTACGACTTTTAATTATAATCCTACTTCTAATGTTTCGGGTTCAGCTTTTAACTGGAGCAGATCGGTGATCCCTGCAATAACAAATGGTGCAGCATCAGGAACCAATAATCCGGCTGAAATTCTTGTGAACAACAGCATCAATCCTGTTGTCGTTCCATACAATTATATCGTTACTGCCAATGGTTGTTCTACCAACGAGACAGTTTCAGTAACAGTAAATCCTACTCCGGTAGTAGGCAACCTTTCCACAACAAGTTGCAGTAATACTTTATTTACAGTAACACCAACAGGCGTTCCTGCAAACACAACCTATACCTGGACCCAGCCTGTTTATAATCCACCAACGTCCATCATGGGAGGATCGGCTCAAAATACACCCCAGAGTAATATTAGCCAGACGATTGTGAATCAAACGCTAAATCCTGCGACTGCAGTTTATACGGTTACTCCATCTGCCAATAGTTGCAATGGCGCTTCATTTACAGTTACCGTAAACCTGAATCCGGTTCCGTCAGTTGCCAATAAATTATTAACGCCCATCTGTAGCGGTACGGCATTTAATTATACACCGGGAGGTGTGCCCAGCGGAACTTTATATACATGGAGTAATCCGTTGGAATCGCCATTCAATAGTTTATCGGGTGGAAGTGCACAACCCATCAGTCAGGTTACTGTCAGTCAAACCTTAAACAGCAATAATAATATTTCGGACACAGCTACCTATACCGTTACTCCTTCAACAAACGGATGTGCAGGTAATACTTTTACACTAACTGTTCCGGTAAGCCCTGTCCCAAGCATTAATAATATTACCGATACAATTTGTACAGGAACATCTTTTTCTTTATCGCCAACACCGGTTCCTGTAAACACCACTTATACATGGCCAACGCCAACCAATTATCCATTTGGAGCAATTGTAGGCGGAACTGCACAGGTAACACCCGTATCATTTATTTCACAAAACCTAACCAATACAAGTAATAATCCTGCGCAAACAGTATATAATATCACTCCGGTGTCGGGTAGTTGTGCCGGCAATCCTTTTACGGTGATTATTACTGTTGGGGTACCATTGCCTTTCATTAATAATCAAAACATTACTATTTGCAGCGGTACAAGTTTTAATGCCACACCTTCTAATGTTGCTGCGGGTACTACTTATACCTGGAGCATCCCTTCGGTAACACCGGCAAATTCTGTATCCGGCATTAGTGCCACTACAAGTCCTCAGAACACAGTCAGTCAAACTTTAATTAATCTTTTAAATGCAAATGCAACGGTTGTTTACACGGTAATCCCTGCTTATACAGGTTGTCAGGGAAATATTTTTTCGGCAACCATCACTGTTCTTCCATCTCCTAAAGCAACCATCACCGGGAAGCCGGTAGTTTGCCGATATCCTTTTGATACCTTATCGGTAAGTTTTACAGGCACTGCACCATGGAGTTTTTCTTATACAGACAGTACGGGAGCAACATTCACTAAAACGGGTATTTTAACCTCACCATACATTTGGACAGTACCAAGCGTACCAAATCTTCCTTCACGTATTTTTAAAATAACGAATGTAAAAGATCTGGCATGCTTAAATAGTATTGATACTTTTTCTTTTTCGCAAAATATCATGCCTTTGCCGGTTGGGAAAATCATTTCATTACATGGAAATTATCTTTGTAATAATATTCAGGATACTTTATTTGTGAATGCATCGGCATTCGATACTTTAAGTTATCAATGGCAGTTGAACGGAAGCGCTATACCGGGAGCAGTTACAGATTCGATCGTAACATCACTGCCGGGGTCGTACAATGCCATCCTTACCAATCAATATGGTTGTGTAGATACGGCAGCGCAATCGGTTAATATGATCCTTATCCTGAAGCCTAACATTCAATTTGCGTACGATTCGCGTTGTATCGATCAATTAATTAATCTAAAGAATCTGACTGATACTACCAGTACCGGTCCTATTCAATGGCTGTGGGATCTTGGTGACAGTACAAATAGTTCTTCCTTTAATGCAACGGTTACTTATCCTAATAGTGGTAACCGGCATATAAGATTAACGGCTTCGCAGTTGAATTGTCCAAGTACCCCCGTATCTAAAGACACAACAATTAATATTGAATTCCCGATCGACGCGGTCAGGATGCCTTCGGTAAGTGCTTATAAAGGAGTGCCTACGCCGATTTCTGCAAGGCTAATCAATGGATACAGGTATCAATGGGTTCCTTCCTGGGGACTTGATTATCCGGATAGTTCCACTACTAATTTTAATTATCAAAACACAATAGAATATTTGATTCATTTGATTTCTCCGGCAGGTTGCATTACCGCGGATACTGTGTTGGTGCGTGTTTTTGATGATAACCTGATTGATATAATGGTACCAAAATCCTTTACACCAAACAACGATGGTGTGAATGATGTTTTATATCCCTATCTGGCAGGCATAAAAGAATTTCATTATTTCAGAATTTATAACCGGTATGGACAGTTGATGTTTCAAACCACCAATCCGGATATGGGATGGGATGGCAATTTCAATGGGCAACATCAACCAATGGCGATATATATCTGGATGACAGAGGGTATTACAAATAACGGTACTCTATTTCAAAAGAAGGGCGAAACACTTCTGTTACGTTAACCAATTTTAGTATGAACAAATTATTTAAATATTCTTTTTTACTGTTGATGATTTTAGCAAATTGCAAAACAAGACTCTTTGCACAAGATCCTGTATTCTCACAATTTTATTCTTCGCCTTTAAGTATTAATCCTGCATTGGCCGGAAGCGGGAATGCCGATTGGCGTGTTGTAGGGAATCAAAGAAACCAATGGATCGCATCAGGTGTAGATCCCTTGACAACCACTTCCCTTTCTTTTGACGGGAAAATATTTAAACAAAAAGGTAACGATAATAATTATTGGGGAGGTGGTGTATATTTTCTTCAGGATAAAGGAATGGCAGGTGCCTATAAATCATCTTCGCTTAATTTGGTAGCAAGCTCGCATGTAAGTCTTGATGAAGATGATATTAATGGTTTATCGATCGGGATCGGAGCCAATTATTCAACTACTTATATCGATTACAGTCAACTTACTTTTTCGCAGCAATTATCTTCCGGCGGATTTAACAGATTGCTGCCAACCAATGAAACCTCGCTCAGCAATGTAAAACCATATTTCTCCACATTGGCCGGTATTACTTATACTTATTCAACCGAGACATCCAATTTTGATATTGGATTTTCAGGTTATAGATTTATTAAAACAAACCGTTCTGCCTTGAACGACCCTACTCAACTTGATCCGCCGCGTTATAATTTCAATGCTGATTACCTGACATATTTAAGCGATAAATTAGTTTTTAATTCCAACCTTCTTTACGTGATGGAAAGTAATTTGCATACATATATTTTGGGAGTGAATTTTGGAAACATTTTAGATGATAATGAATTACCTACTGTTTTAAATACCGGCTTATGGTATAAGGAAGGTGGTACACTCATTCCATACTTAGGGCTTTCGTATAAAAATATTCAGGGAGGTTTAACGTACGATATCAATATGCCTTCTTCGAATAATTCATTGAACTCACTGCAGTCGTTTGAATTTTCCTTGAGCATTCATTCTTTAAAAAGAAGTAAGCATAATATCCCTTGTCCGTGGAAATAAAAAGTTTTATTGTTATGCCTGTATATTTTTAGTTCAACAAATATTTAGGCATGATGATCTCTTTTCCTTTTTCAATGGCCTTTTCGTTTTCAACAATCAAATTATGATGACGTGATGGTAAAGATTTTTCAAGACCCAGGTGCATATGTTCGGGATCGATCAACGGTTTTAATTTTAAGAATCCGCCCAGAACGATCATATTAAATACTTTGGAAGATTTCATTCTCGAAGATTCATAAGCGGCGTCGATGGTATAAATATCGATATCAGTTCTAACAGGATGACGCGTAATGCCGTTCGGATCATAAATCAACAATCCACCTTTTTTAATCGTGTCCTCGAATTTATCCATTGATTGCTGATTCAAAATAATAGCTGTATCAAACTGATTAAGGATAGGAGAACTGATCCTTTCATCACTGATGATTACTATAACATTTGCAGTGCCACCGCGCATTTCGGGTCCATAAGAGGGGAACCAACTTACTTCTTTATCTTGCATCATTCCTGCATATGCAAGAATTTTTCCCATCGATAAAATCCCCTGTCCGCCAAAACCTGCAATGATTATTTCTTCTGTCATGTTTTAATTTTTATTTAGGAACTTTTATATCGCCAAGCGGATAGAAGGGAAACATATTTTCTTCCATCCATTTATTTGCTTCTACAGGCGTCATCTTCCATCCGGAATTACAATTAGAAACAATTTCAACAAATGATAACCCCTTATTTAGTTTTTGATATTCGATTGCTTTTTGAATTGCTTTTTTTGTTTTGCGAACATTTGCCGCAGTATGTACTGATTGACGTGTAACAAAATATGTTCCCGGAAGCATGGCAATCAGTTCGGTAATTTTCAGGGGATATCCCATCGTTTCAACATTACGGCCAAAAGGCGAAGTTGCTGTTTTCATTTGCGGTAACGTTGTTGGTGCCATTTGTCCGCCGGTCATTCCATAAATGCCATTATTCACATAAAAGATGGTGATATTTTCTCCTCTGTTGCAGGCGTGAATAGTTTCTGCTGTTCCAATAGCTGCAAGATCTCCATCGCCCTGATAAGTGAAAACAAATTTATTTGGCATCAATCTTTTTATTCCTGTAGCAACAGCAGGTGCCCTTCCGTGAGCTGCCTGTTGCATATCAATATTCAAAAATTCGTATGCAAGAACCGAACAACCTACAGGTGCAACACCAATAGTGTCGGCCTGCAAATTCATTTCATCTATTACTTCCATGATCATACGGTGAATGGTTCCGTGACCACAACCCGGGCAATAGGAAAGTGCAGCATCTGTCATTAAATGTGTCCGGCTGTAAACCAAATTTTCGGGTTTACAAATTTCTTCTTTCGTTATGGGTAATGTTTCAAGCATAAACTTTTGTTTTAATAAATTTTTCTTCCATTACGTTTAATACTTCTTCCGGTGCCGGCATAATTCCACCAAGTCTTCCAAAGTGTTCAACCTGCACAGCACCATTAACACCAAGTCGAACATCTTCGATCATTTGCCCAGCACTCATTTCAATAGTTAATATTCCTTCTACTTGTTTTGCTAATCGTGCGACCTCATCATAAGGGAACGGGAAAAGAGTGATAAGCCGCAGTAACCCGATCTTAATTCCTTTTGCTCTGCCTAGCTGCACAGCCTTTTCACAAACTCTTGCACTCGATCCGTAAGCAACAAATAAATATTCTGCATCATCACAATCAATTCTTTCAAAACGAACTTCATTTTGTTCGATCTTTTTAAATTTTGCCTGAAATTTTCTGTTTAATATTTCGTGTCGTGCAGGATTAAGATCAAGGGATGTGATATAGTTTCTTTCTCTGTCGGAAGTTTTTCCCGTTGTTACCCAGGGATATTTTTTTATGATTTCTTCATCGGTTAATCTTGGGATCTGTTCATCTAATTCTACTTTTTCCATCATTTGTCCTATGGCCCCGTCAGATAATATCATCACCTGTGTACGATATTTGAATGCCAGATCAAATCCAAGCTTTGTAAAATCATACATTTCCTGAACAGATGCAGGCGCCAGCACGATCATTTTATAATCACCATGGCCACCGCCTTTCACCGCCTGAAAATAGTCTGATTGAGAAGGTTGGATCGTTCCTAATCCCGGACCTCCGCGAACAACATTCATCAATAAACATGGAAGTTCTGCTCCTGCCAAATAAGAAAATCCTTCCTGCATTAAACTTATACCCGGACTAGAAGAAGAAGTCACTACTCTTTTTCCGCAGCCGGCACCGCCATACACCATGTGGATACTTGCAATTTCGCTCTCGGCCTGCAATACGACCATACCGGTTCTTTCTTTTGTTTTTTGTATCGACAAATATTCCAACACTTCCGATTGAGGAGTAATGGGATAACCAAAATAACCATCGCATCCTGCACGGATAATTCCTTCGGCAAAGGCTTCATTGCCTTTCATTAATCGTATATCTTTTGTTGCTGACATTACTGAAATTGTTTAATGATTAATTTAATCTTGCTCTGTAAACTGTGATGGCTCCATCAGGACAAACCAAAGCGCAATTGATGCAGCCCGTGCAATCTTCATTTGTACTTTGTGCAAAGTGGTATCCTTTTCTGTTTAAATTTTTCGACATGCCGATTACATTTTCCTTACACGCCGAAATACATACCTGACAACCTTTGCATCTTTCAATATCTACAATTATTTCGCCTTTTACTTTTGCCATTTTAAAAAATTTAGAATTTTAAATATGATTGATGAACAAGAATTTTTTTCTGATTTTCATTTGCAGCATAAATAATTTCTAGTGAATGATTAATGGTAGGAATGCTTACAAAAATTCTGTTCTCACTGCTGCTGTTTTGCCTCTTCATTTTGCTGAGATTAAAATCAAAGACAGCTTCATTGTAATGATAAAGCATGTTATTTGACCGGTGCATTGTTAGAAATTTTTGATTTGTTTTTCAAACTCTTTTTTAAACAATAATTCACACTAAAAAAGACATGAACCAAACAAAAACTCACATTAAACGTCGCTATATTAAAATGAAAAAACTATGATATTTATCAGCCCTGAATGAAGGAAACAGCATCAGTCTTCTTATATTATTTTGCAGAAAATCTAAATTTCGTTCTTTAAAGATTACGGTTGAGCAAATTTTTTTCTGAAAGCTTAGACGTAATGCTGCCAAAGCCTTAACCGGATTCAAAATCTTTAATGCTATGTTCTGATATCTTTTTTCAAAAACATGACTGCTTTAAAAATAAAATTCAAACAAAAAACTGATCTTATCAGGAAAGCAAAATATTCAAACATAATTTCAACGATTTAATTTGGCTATCGTTCTTTTATGTAGTTTAGTGATTTGCAACACATTTTTATATAACCGACATGCGTAAATTTTTTTTTGTTTTATTTCTTGGATTTTCTCAATTCATCCTGGCCCAATCGCCTGTTTTTATTTCTTCGGGCAATCATAAAATTCAATACGAAGGAAGGATTGGTCATACTGCCGATTCGGCCGCAGATCTTTCCTGGCCGGGCAGCTCTCTCTTAATTCGTTTTGAAGGAACAGAAGTAAAAGCCCTGTTGAAAGATGAAACAGGAAGAAATACTTTTAACGTGATCATCGATCAAAAAAATATGTATAAACTGGAGTTGAATACTTCAAAAAAGTATTACACGTTGGCTTCATCGCTTCCAAAAGGAATTCATACGATTGAATTATTTAAACGAACAGAAGCAAAATGGGGCTCAACATTATTTTACGGATTTTCAATTGCCGGTAATGCAAAATTATTTCAGCCGGCAGAAAAAAAATTAAAGATGGAATTCTTTGGCAATTCTATTACCTGCGGTTATGGCATTGAAGATTCGACCGGTGATTCGGGTGATGCAAAATTTGAAAATAATTATTTGTCGTATGCTTCCATAACAGCAAGGCATTTCAATGCGGCCAATCATAATACTGCAATTAGCGGCATCGGTATTATGGTGAGTTGGTTTCCTTTTACCATGCCCGATGTGTACGATAAATTAAATGCCAACGATCGGAATGTTGATTGGAATTTTTCTACGTACACTCCCGATATTGTTGTGATCAATCTTTTACAAAACGATCGCTGGATCGTTACGCAACCCAGCAATCCAGAATTTAAAAGAGTGTTTGGTACAAAAGCACCCGATGAAAAATATATCATCAATGCCTATAAAAATTTTGTACAGAAGATCAGAAAAAAATATCCCGAAGCAAAAATAATTTGCGTGTTAGGTGCCATGGACATTACAAGAAAAGATTCACCCTGGCCCGGTTATGTAAAACAAGCTGTTGCTGAACTAAACGATAAAAAAATATTTACTTATTTTTTCCCGATGTGCAGTTCGCATGGCCATCCCAAAATAAAACATCAACAGGAAATGGCTGATCAGTTAATTAATTTTATTGAAAAAAATAATCTTACTTCTAAATAAAATTTGCATGGATATTCAGATCAAAGATCAATTATTCATTGTTGGCGGTGCCACCAGCGGATTGGGTAAAGCCGTTGCCGAAGCATTGATTGCCGAAGGTGCAAATATCATCGCTGTTGCAAGAAATGAAGAAAAATTAAAATCATTTCAATCAACAGCAGCAACACAAATCGAAATTTTTGCAGGCGATCTTTCTGAAGAAAATTCAATCGATCAGTTAATAAAAATCGTTGACACTCGTCAGCTACATGGTATATTAATTAATGCCGGCGGGCCACCGGCAAAAACAGTTTTAGAAACAACGATTGTCGATTGGGACGATGCTTACAAAAATATTCTTCGCTGGAAAGTGGCGCTCACAAAAGCTTTTGCGCCAATGATGATGCAAAACAAGTATGGCCGAATTTTATTTTTAGAAAGCTCATCCGTAAAACAACCGATAGAAAATTTGGTGCTGAGTAATTCGTTGCGCTTGGCGGTTATTGGTTTTGCAAAAACATTTTCGCAGGAAATTTCCAAATCGGGCGTTACACTCAATATCATTGCACCGGGTGCTCACGACACATCGGCTATCACAAGATTACATGTGAAGAAAAGCGAACAAACGGGAATGCCTTTGGAACAGGTTCGCAAAGAAGGTATCGCACAAATGCCAACAGGTGCATTGGGAAATGCTGCCGATTTTGCATCACTCGCTGTTTGGTTATTAAGTCCGGTCTCTAAATTCATCACCGGGCAAACCATCACCGTTGACGGCGGTACCATAAAAAGTATTTTCGGTTAATTGATTTTATTTTTTTTGTTGACGAGTGATATAACTTTTATCATCGCATGTTGCCATGCTCGGTTCTAAGTTCCATTTTCATGGCAGCAACGCGGCAGCTTGTGCTGAGCTCGTCGAAGCATCACTCACTTGTACTTTCTGTTCTTTCTCGAACAATTTTTTTATATTCATCTTTCAATCACCGATCATGAAAAAAAATCTACTCTTCATTGCAACTACTTTTTCTTTTCTATTTTGTTTCGCACAAATAAAAAAAGCACCGGAAAAAAAAGAAGGCGATGGGCCTTACTCGCAACTTATTATTCGCGGTGTAATATTGGTTAACGGAACAGGTGCACCACCAACAGGCCCTGTTGATATTGTGATCGAACAAAACCGGATTGTAAAAATTGCAAATGTTGGAAGTGCAGGCGCACCAATTAATCCAGACAGAAGACCAAAATTAAAAGATGGTGGTAAAGAATTGAATTGCGATGGAATGTATGCCCTGCCTGGATTTATAGACATGCACGGTCATATTGGCGGCACTGAGCAAGGCACTCCGGCCGAATATGTTTTTAAATTATGGATGGCACATGGCATCACAACTATTCGCGATCCGTCGTGCGGTAATGGATTGGATTGGGTATTGGATGAAAAGAAAAAAAGTGCAGCAGATTTAATTACTGCGCCTAGAATTTTTGCATACACTGCTTTTGGTATGGGAAGTAAAAAACCAATTGTTACTGCCGATGATGCAAGGGAATGGGTTGATCAAAATGCAAAGAATGGTGCCGATGGCATAAAATTTTTTGGTGCTTCGCCCGAAGTGATGGATGCTGCTATTCGTGAAAATAAGAAATTGGGATTACGCTCCTGTTGCCATCATGCTCAAACAGACGTGGCAAGATGGAATGTATTGAATTCGGCTCGTGCAGGTATGACCAGCATGGAACATTGGTATGGTTTGCCCGAAGCTTTATTTGTTGATAAAACTATTCAGGAGTTTCCGTTAGATTATAATTATACCGATGAACAAAATCGTTTTGAAGAAGCCGGTAAACTCTGGAAACAAGCCGCACCACCTTATTCGGAACATTGGAATAAAGTGATGAATGAATTATTGTCACTCGATTTTACCATCGATCCAACATTTAATATTTATGATGCCAACCGCGATCTGCAACGTGCAAGAAGAGCCGAGTGGCACGAAACATATACACTTCCATCGCTTTGGAAATTCTATGAACCAAGTCGCGAATCGCATGGCTCATACTGGCATAGTTGGGGAACAGAACAGGAAGTGGAGTGGAAAAATAATTATCGTTTATGGATGACATTCATCAACGAATATAAAAATCGTGGTGGCCGTGTTACTGCCGGAAGTGATAATGGATTTATTTATGAAACTTACGGTTTTGGTTATATCAGAGAATTGGAATTGTTGCGTGAAGCGGGTTTTCATCCATTGGAAGTTATTCGTTCTGCAACATTATACGGTGCACAGGCATTGGGAGCAGATAAAGAAATCGGAACTGTTGAAACAGGTAAACTAGCCGATATTGTAATCATCAATGCAAATCCGTTAAAGAATTTACAAGTGCTGTATGGTACAGGTGCCATTGAATTAACGAATGATAATAAAGTAGTAAGAACAGGCGGTGTATTATACACCATTAAAGACGGAATTATTTATGATGCTAAAAAATTATTGGCTGATGTGAAACG
>JAGWPQ010000585.1 GCA_028877045.1 Bacteroidota bacterium
ATATGCAAATGCAGAATTTATTTTAGAAGATGGAAAATATATCTGTGGTGCTGAAGTTGAAAAAATGTCTAAATCAAAATTCAACACAGTTGATCCAACCGATTTGGTATTAAAATATGGAGCCGATACTTTCCGCATGTACGAAATGTTTTTAGGTCCGGTAGAACAAAGCAAGCCATGGGACACGAAGGGCATAGAAGGCGTGCATCGTTTTATAAAAAAATTATGGCGTTTATTTTTTGATGAATTAAAAGGCAAAGTGTGGAACGAAGAAAAGGCCACCGCCGAAGAATTAAAGATTTTACACAAAGCCATCAAGAAAATTGAAGATGATACCGAACGTTTTTCTTTCAACACAGCGGTAAGTGCATTCATGGTTTGTGTAAATGAATTGAGCGATGTAAAATGTAATAAAAGAGAAATCTTAGAACCATTACTCATCATGCTTGTTCCTTATGCACCGCATGTTGCCGAAGAATTGTGGAAAGCATTGGGTAACACACAATCTATACTGGATGCGGCTTTCCCAATATTCAATGCAGGTTATGTTGCAGAGTCAAGCAAAGAATATCCGGTAAGCATCAATGGAAAATTAAGAACGACCATTTCATTGGATATTAATATTTCGCAACAGGAAGTTGAACCCATTGTGCTGGCGAATGAAGTAGTTCAAAAATGGCTCGATGGCAAATCGCCCAAGAAAATAATTTTTGTAAAAGGAAAGATGATCAATGTGGTGATCTAAAAAATATTTAATCAATATTATTTCCCCGACTGAATTGCCCCGATTTTTAAATCGGGGTTTTTTATTTTGGCTATTGCATATTCCAAATCAAATTTCTATTTTGTTCGATCTCATTACATAAACCTAATAACCAAACCTAACTTCATGAAAAAGATTTTAAAGGTCTTGCTGTATTTTATTGCAGTGGTCATAGTCATTGTCATCGGCATCGTTTCTTATGTCTCATTCTTTTTACCTAATGTTGGAAAGCCCGAAAACATTACTGTTGAACGAACACCTGCCCGAATTGAACGCGGCAGGTATTTAGCCAACTGTGTTACTGTTTGTATGGATTGCCACTCGCAAAGAGACTGGACAAAATATGCAGGCCCCATGGTTGCCGGAACCGAAGGCCGGGGCGGCGAAAGATTTGATCAACGTTATGGATTTCCCGGTGTGTTTTATTCAAGAAATATCACACCATATAAATTAAAAGATTGGACCGACGGCGAAATTTTCAGAACCATCACAACAGGTGTTGACAGAAATAACAAAGCATTGTTTCCGGTAATGCCTTATCATTATTATGGTCAGTTAGACCGGGAAGATGTTTATTCCATCATTGCGTACATCAGAACATTAGCGCCTGTTAAAAATGATGTGCCTGCACCAAAGCCCGATTTCCCTTTTAATATTATTGAAAATTTAATTCCCCATAAAGCCGAGCTGCAAACCAAACCATCCGAAAGCGATACGATTGCTTATGGAAAATATATGACACGAGCTTCTGCCTGTGTGGAATGCCATACAAAAGATGATAAGGGCCAAATTATTGCCGGGCTTGAGTTTGGTGGCGGAAGAGAATTTTCAATGCCCGCAGGAATTGTTCGTTCAACAAATATTACACCGTCGGCCGATGGATTGAAAGTATGGACTGCCGATCTGTTTATTAAACGATTTAAATTGTATCAGGATACATCTTTTCACTCGCCTGTGTTGAATGAAAAAGATTTTAATACAGTGATGCCGTGGATGATGTATTCGAAGATGAAAGAATCTGATCTCTATGCCATCTTCAAATACCTGCAAACCGTAAAACCTATTTCTAATAAAATTCAAAAATTTACGGCAAAAGGATAATTGATAATTGCCATTTAAAATGAATTGCCCCGACTTTCGAGCCGGGGCTTTAATTTTATAGCATGATCCAGTTGCTGCAGCAATACCAACATATTTTTCATCCTGTTGTTTTATTCAATCCTGCAAAAGAAAAATTATTGTTGATGGATTTTACTGAAAAAAATAAAACACTTAGCGAAGAAATTTTTAGTGACACAGAAAAATTTTCTCAATACATCGATCAGCAATTAATTGCTGCAAATGCAAAGTATGGGATTGGTGGTTATGATGAATTAAGAACAGTGTATGCAAGAAGCAACGTATTCGATACCTCACCCCAACCCCTCTCCTTCAGAGAGGGGCAAGAAGCGGAGAGTATTAACGAACCAAGACGGTTACATCTTGGAATTGATATTTGGGGAAAGACCGGCACCACGGTGTTTGCGCCGTTTGGTGGTGTGATACATAGTTTTGCTTTTAACGATCATTATGGCGATTATGGCGCTACCATTATTCTGCAGCATCAAATAAAAGCATTTACTTTTTTTACTTTGTACGGGCATCTTTCTTTACGCGATATTCAGCATTTGAAAGAAGGAAAATTTGTAAGCATGGGCGAAGAGATCGGCCATTTTGGCGAAGTAAAAGAAAATGGTAATTGGCCGCCGCATCTGCATTTTCAAATAATAATTGACATGCAAAATTGCAAAGGTGATTATCCCGGTGTTTGTAAATTAAGCGAAAGAGAAAAATATTTGATCAATTGCCCCGACCCGGATATTATTTTACAACTGATGAAATTTGCGAAATAATTTTTTCATTAATTTGCCGCAATAAAACCCAGCACTATGTCACATCATAACGAAGAAATAAAAATTAATTTTACGGGCACAGCCATTTTATCTTTTGTAATTGTATTTGCATGCTTGTTGCTCATGTCAACCTGCCACGGACCATTTAATGTTCCAAGCCAAAAAACAACAACAGAAACGCCTGCAGAAAAATAAAAGTTCTTAAAAAGAATCCCGCAACAATTGCGGGATTCTTTTTATTTGGTTACCATGGAAGTTCTTGCCCCAGGTGAATATATTTTCCATTAGGACCATCTGCATCCAATAATGCCAATGCTACTGAGGTTTTTGCACCATCAATTATTTCCATGGGTGCAGCATCCGAACCCATATCTGTTTTTACCCAACCCGGATGCGCAGAGTTGACTTTTATTTTTGTGTTTGCCAATGCTGCCGCTAAATGAATGGTGTAAGCATTCAGCGCCGTTTTGGATGCATCGTACGCAAATAATTTTGAAGAATAAATAGGCGATGCGGGATCGCTGTGCAATGTCAACGATCCTAAAATACTGCTCAGGTTTACAATTCTTCCTGCTTCGCTTTTTTTAAGCAACGGTAATAATGTGTTAGTCAATAAAACGATGCTGAAAAAATTTGTTTCAAAAGTTTGATGTAATTCTTTTTCAGAGACAGTAGATGCAGTATTTGCTCCCCAACCGCCGTGTTCAACTGCAATACCTGCATTATTAATTAAAATATCAAGCTTGCCATATTTATTGTTAATGTATTCAAATGCATGCTGTATCTGCGTTGTATTGTTAACATCCAGTTGTAAAAATTCGGCATCAATGCCTTCTGCTTTTAATTTACTTACTGCTTTATTTCCATTTTCGGCATTACGCGCAGCAGCGATA
>JAGWPQ010000586.1 GCA_028877045.1 Bacteroidota bacterium
TATTAATGAAACCGGTTGGTGCGAAACACACAACCGGGGCGGCATCTTTTTATTTGACTTTGCGTTAATACCACAACACCAACAACTGCGAAATGATTTCTTGTAACAACGGGTCCTCTATTTTGCTTTTCAGTTGTGCCGCATTCATGTTGAGTGCCACAAGGTTTTGCGATAGCTCGTCGTGGATCTCTTTGGCAATGGATGAACGCTCTTCTTCCCTGATGGTTGTTAAGTGATTGGCAAGTTCCCTCAATTCGGCAGTTGATCTTCTTAGTTCATCTTCTGTTTTTTTTCTTCTTTTATCATTGCTGATCGCATTCAAAGCATAATTGATATTGTCTGTTAAATTAATAAGCAATTCCAATTCTTCTGCAATAAAAAAATCAGGTTTTGCGGCATACATGGTTAAAACACCTGCAACTTTATTTTCGGTCATCAATGGCAATGAAATGGATGAACGATAACCCCGTGCAACTGCATTAGCACGCCAGGGTTGCATGACCGGGTCGTTCTCAAAATCATTACAATAGTAATGTCTCACTTCACGGTAAGCTATGCCGCATGGGCCCCGTCCTGTGGGTATATCTTCGGTTGAAATATTTGCATCCTTCAAATAACCATTTTCATGACCGGCCCATGAAAAGGGCACAATTTTTTTTGTTTTAGTATCGGGTATGCCGAGCCATGCAAAAACAAAATTTCCTGTTTCAACTGCTATCCTGCATATCTCGTTATATATATCATTTTCAGTTTTTGCACGCAGGATCAGTTCGTTCGTTTTCCCGATAAACTCATGGATACGTTTTTGTTTTTTTATTTCTTCTTCGGCAATATTGCGTTGGGTAACATCCTTCATAAAAACAAAAAGCCTTTTCTTTTCGTCCTTCAAAAAATTACAGTTTGTTTCAATATCAACTATTTTTCCGTCTTTCCGTTTATGTTTGGTTTCGAAACTTAATGGCCCGGTATCCATTATATACTGAATTTTATCTTTTATGATATCTTCAGTTTCTACTGCGTCAAGATCTTTGACATTCATTGCAAGTAACTCATCGCGGTTATAACCAATCATCTTACAATAAGACTCGTTTACGTCTAAAAGATTTCCCTCCATATCTACTACATAATATCCATCAATCGCAGTAGCAAGTATCGTTCTATATTCATCCTGCGCTTTCCTGCGTTCGGTAATGTCCAAAAACGACCAAACCCTTCCATAGGTTTTATTTTCAAGATGCATTGGTTTTGAAATACGTTCAAAAATGCGCCCGTCTTTAAAATGAATTTCATCGAAACTTTCGGCTTCAGGATCCGCATACAATTCTTTAACCTTCGATATAAATTCATTTGGATCAGCCAATTGGTCTAAAATAAATTCCAAGAGGGTTTTGTCATCTTTCAAATCCATGATCTCACCCGGTATCCGCCACATGTCAGCGAATGTATCATTGTACTTGATAACAGTTCCATTTTGATCTACCACCAGAATACCATTATGAATTGACTCAAGTACAGCATTACTTAGCATCACGGTAGTTTTTAATACAGCCTCTTCTTTTTTTCGTTCCGTAATGTCCCTGATTATACCCATATAATTACCGTCAGGCAGCCTGCTTGCATTTAGTTCTGCATAAACTTTACTGCCATCTTTTTTTCTGAACCTGGCATTGATAATTAAATTTTTCTCTTCGGGTATTTGGGAAGGATCGAAGGGATATTTTATAGTATCATAAGGAAATAAAAAGTCTTTAATAGTCATTTTCAGGGCTTCCTCTTTTGTATAGCCAAATAATGTTTCCATACTTTGGTTCACTTCTAAAACCTCGCCCTTTTCATTTATAATTCCAATTAAATCTTTTGCATTTTCAAATAAAGAACTGTATAGTTTTTCTGATCGTATTAATTTTTGTTCAGTGATTTTTTTTTCGGTTATATCATTTACAAATACTGATACCCCATTGGGTGACGGATACAATTTTATAAAAAACCATTTATTAAAGGGTTCGCTGAAATATGCTGTTTCAAGACTGTTTTGAGTCTGAAAAGCTTGCTCAACAATCGCTATTGATTTAAAATAAGTTTGTAATCTTTTTATATTTAAGCCAATGAGTTCAGCGGCGTTTTTTTTAAATAATTTTTCAAA
>JAGWPQ010000587.1 GCA_028877045.1 Bacteroidota bacterium
ATTTCGTCCTGAACCGGGGAATAATAAATTTTTTGCGACCTAACTGAATTATAAAAAACTAAGCATACAATAAGTACTACAAAATATTTTTTCATAAATAGGGTTTAATCATAACTGCACCAATTTATGAAATTTTATCATAATTCAACTTTTGCGAAACAAATATAATTTCTGTATAAGCAAGGAACGATTATTTGCCGTGCGCCAACTTGCTTTGCACGACGTGGCATAAAATTGTATCCACGGTCTAAATTTTTGAAAGTAACATTATTGGATATTTGTCCTTCAGGTGAAATTGTTTGATCCGAAAATACGGTTTGCCTCCTTTCCTGAGCATTAAAAAGATAATGCAATTGGTCTCCCGTATTAATCAATCCATACCCGATATAATTATCAGTATTATCATCGTACTGCGTTTTTTGAATAACATTACTCCATTCCATTTTTCCTTTATCATCAAAAGAGATAACTGCAATATTATCGGCCGAATAACGTGTTTGATTAACTGATCCATACCCATAATCAAACATTGAATAAGGATAATAAAATGGCGAGCCGTAAGGATAATAGCCGTATGCCATATACGGATTTCCATACATATAATCCCATCGGTTCATTATATTATTTCCCCTTGTTGAGGAATAATTTTCTTCTGCCGAAATAATAAATCCTCCTTCATTTTTCATAATGATATTACGGAGAAAATAATCGTTGAATGCCGATTTCATCGAATTTCCGCCACGGGCCTCATCACGCAATTCATCCGAAAAATTTGCAGTACCGTTATAAATCTCTTTATTATTTTGTTTATCCCACAAAAGCAGGTACAAACCATCAATATTATTTTTTCGTTGTTTGCTGAAAAAAGAAGTAACTAAATAATGCTTGTTTACGTTGTCCACTTTCAATCTTACATCATCAAGATATAAATTAGATAATCTCAAATCAGTAGATCTTACTTCATCGTGTAATGCCGGCTTCGTCAACAAAATCAGCTTTGTTATATTATCGTTTTGCGATGCTCGTGTTGCTTTTACAAAAGCTGCATCACCATCATTGTCCAAGTGGAATTCAGTTAAAAAAGTATTTCTTTCCGGCATCTGAATAAGCGTCCCCGATTTATGAATGATATGTAATGACGGATCGAATAAAACTGTTGTTACAATATTTTCTCTATCATTCCTGGAATTGATCTTAAAGACCATCAGCTTCTGTTTGTCTTCGCTGTGAACAAGAGAATAAATATTATTTACTTTAAGGTTGCCTATTTCGGTGCTGTCTAATTGAACAGGATCGTTCATTAATCTTCCTTTACCATCTAATTGTGCAGCCATGCTGTACACAATATTTTTTTCATGATATTGATAAATGAGAAGGAAGTAATCGGGATAATTTATAAAATCAACTGAAGAAATTTTCTGGGGCAAATAAGTCATTTTGTTTTTTTCGACCAATTTCATATTCGCATCATACAACGAAATATAAAGCCCGTCGCGATTAATTTTATACACCAAAATATTGCCATTGATTTTTCCAATGATATCGTAGCTGATCGTTTTCACATCATCACGTTCGGGTTCGGAATAAGTGATCCTTTGTGCAGTGGACGAAAAATAAATTAAAACAAAAGGTATGATGGCAAGAAAAATAACTTTTTTCATGGTATGAAATTTTGCTCTTCAAAAGTAAGCTATGCTAAGGTCTATCTTTTAAATTAAATGTGAAAAAACATTTAATTGGCTGAATGTGCTGTTGCTTTTAAAAAAAGTTCAGCATTGTTCCGAACGTACAAGTGTGCGACGCAACAGGTGATCCCATGAAATACTGCTGCCGGCAACAAAAAAAATCTCGAAAAAAATATTATATTGTATGATTAAAATAAATAACTGATCCAAGAAAAATTGCCTGCATCGCTTGAACGAAACCTTGCTTTATATCGTACTCGGTTATGTTGCCATCATTGCTCTGGGATATTTTATTCAGGAAAAATTAATTTTTAAACCCGAAAAATTATCGCAGGATTTCGAATACAAATACGATGCACCTTTCGAAGAATTATTTTTTGATATTGAACCCGGTGTTAGGATCAACGGCCTGCATTTTTATTGCAAACAACCGCACGGACTGATTTTGTATTTTCACGGAAACTCACGCAGCATAAAGGGTTGGGCCAAATATGCCAGGGATTTTTTTCGTTATCAGTACGATGTGATTTTGGTTGATTATCGTGGTTTTGGCAAAAGTACCGGCAAGCGAAACGAAAAAGATATGCTGAATGACATGCAGGTCATTTATGAAAAATTATTAGAAAAGTATCCCGAACAACATATTCTTGTTTACGGCCGAAGCATGGGCAGCGGCTTTGCAGCAAAGATCGCGGCCGATAATAATCCGCGTTATTTAATTCTCGATTCACCTTATTATAGTTTTATCCATGTGGCAAAAAGATTTACGCCGTTTTTGCCGCATCGTTTAACACTTCGGTTTAAAATGCGTACCGATAAATGGATCAAAGATGTGAAATGCCACACCTATATTTTGCATGGCACAAAAGATTATTTAATTCCGTTGAAGCATAGTGAGAAATTGCAAAAATTAAATCCGCATAAAATAACATTGATACGCATTCATGGCGGCGGGCATAATAATCTTCCGTCTTATCACGAGTATCATAACTTTATCAGGGATATTTTAAAAAGTTAGGCATTTATTTTTTTGAATGATTAAAAGAAAAATCTTGACCACCGTATTTATTATAATTGCAGCTTATTTTGTTTTTGGAATTGCTCTATATTTTTTTCAGGAGAGAATTATTTTTCAATCGAAACGTTTGCCGCAGGATCATCAATTTAAATTCGATCAACCTTTTACCGAAAAAAATATCAGGTACGATGATGAGACCAATTTTAACATGATCGAATTTTCTGTGAAGGACGACAGCATTGCAAAAGGCATTGTACTTTATTTTCATGGCAATAAAGAAAATGTAAATCATTATGCCAAATACGCCATCAACTTTACTAAAAATGGTTATGAAGTTTGGATGCCCGATTATCCCGGTTACGGAAAATCCACCGGAAAAATAAGCGAAGAAATTTTGTATCAGGAATCGATGCTGGTGTATAATTTGGCAAGAGAAAAATACAAGCCACAACAAATTATTATTTACGGAAGATCGCTTGGTACGGGCATTGCAGCTCGTCTGGCCGGTATTAAAGATTGCAAAAAATTAATTTTAGAAACACCCTACAAAAATTTCCCTGCACTGCTGCATCATTATTTATGGATGTACCCCATCAGTTGGAAACAGAAATATAAAATGCCTACTTACCAATATTTACAAAATGTAAAAGTACCGGTAACTATTTTTCACGGCACCAACGACGAGATCATTCCTTATAAAAAAACAATTGAATTAAAAAAGGTGTTGAAGAATGGCGACGAATTTATCAGCATCGAAAAAGGCAGGCATAATAATCTCAACGATTTCGATTTGTTTCATCAAAAGTTAGATAGTTTGTTGAGATGATGGTTTCACGCAGAGCAAAGGAGTTTTGGAGTCTCTCCTTTTCTCAAAACCTCTGCGAGAAACAAAAAACAATTCGTGTAATTCGCAAA
>JAGWPQ010000588.1 GCA_028877045.1 Bacteroidota bacterium
AAGCGATATGCGGATCGTTTGCAAAAATCACTTTCCCGTTCTTTGTTTTTTGCGGCGCAACGACCCAACTGTTGCTGCCGATAAATGGTGGAATGGGTGATTGATTTAAAATATCTGTTATTGCTTCCGAAACTTCACCGTAATTACTTGCAGTTTCTTTCGAATTTTTAATTAAAGTTTTTGTTGGATCGGGAACAACACCTAAGTCTTTAATATAATCATCGCCTAACTTATCGCGCAATTCCGATAATAAAGGATCTGTTTTTTGTCCCATCGCAAAACTGAAACTCATATAACCAAAAACATTGTAAATGTCTTTCAGTTCAAACTTTTCTTTCTTCACACCAAGCACTAAAAATTCGATGGGTGTTGGCCCATTTTCTATGAATTGATTGATACCATCCAAATAAGCCATCGATAATTTATATGCTTCGCTGTTCTTATCAAGTTCACTGATCGCTTTTGCCGATGCTTCCTCAATACCAAGTCCTGCAAAAAATTTATCATTCTTCAATGCAATATTTCCAAACAGTTCCGATAATCTTCCCGGTGCAATTCTTCTCATCAATTCCATTTGCCAAAGCCGGTCCTGCGCATGCACATAACCCAAAGCGATCATCGCATCTTTTTTATTTTGGGCATAAATATGCGGAATGCCATAATCATCAAAATAAACAGTGGTTTCTTTTTCTATATTTTTTAATTTGATCTCTCCGCTATAATCGGGTTTTAAATGATTGATGAAAACAGTGATTGCAATTACCACAACAATTACAATTGCAAAAAAAATCTTCAGAAAAACCTTAAATTTTTTCATGATGGCATTGATTATATGATGTGAATATATTTTATTCTTCACAACAAATAAAATCATTTCGCAATAAAACAAGTTTATTATTAACAAAAGCATTGTTTTGTAAAGCCTTGCTGCCAAAGCATTTGCAATTTAGTTTCCAGTAAAAATGTTAACACTTCCCGTTTCGTTTTATTGTTTCAATGATTTTGCGCTCCTTTGCAAATCTTTTTGCATTGAATACATGAATAAAAAATCAACAGTCATCTTATTTTCTTTCACACTAATTTTTTTGTGTGCAAGTATTGTTTTGGCTGCACCCAACAAAGAAAAAAATATTGTTTTCATAACTGCAAACAGCGATGCAAACAGCATCAACAGTAAATTAATTATTTACGACAGTCTTCAGTTAAACGAATTGGGGTTATCAAGAGCCGCATTCGAAAATGCAATAAAAGGTTATTCGTATTTATTGTCGTCAGGAAAAATCAAAAACGAAAATATTATTTCGATCATAGATTTCAGTTTGCCATCCGATAAAAAAAGATTGTTTGTAATTGATTTACAAAACGGCGAATTATTGTTCAACACTTTTGTTGCACACGGAAAAAAATCGGGCGAGAAATTGCCAACCGTTTTTTCAAATAAAATTGAAAGCAAAAAAAGTAGCCTCGGATTTTATGTTACCGGCGAAACTTATTTTGGTCATCGCGGTTACTCGTTGCGTTTGCAGGGCGAAGAAAAAGGAATTAACGATAATGCCATGCGCCGCGGCATTGTAATGCATAGTGCTGCTTATGTTGATGAATCGATCATTGAAGAACGCGGTTATATCGGAAGAAGTTTTGGTTGCCCCGCCGTTCCTGCAAACCTTTATAAAGAAATTATTGAAACCATTCAAAACGGTACCTGTCTTTTTATTTACAGCCCCGATAAATTTTATGCTACCCATTCAAAAATTATCAAACAAATAAAAGGATAATTCTTCTGCCGCTTTTATTACTGCATTTCAAAACACAACAAATCATTATTTTATTAAACCGGCAATAGGCTGTTCTGTTCAACAATGATCAAAGCGTTGAAGTGTGTGACGCAAGAGGTGCTTCATTGAAATACTAATGTTGGGTAGATAAAAAAAGGTCTGACTATTTGTGTCCGGCCTTTTTTATCAATAGGCAGCAATCCTATTTCTTTGCTAATGTGCGCAAATAATTTATCAAATCGCCGGGGCCGCGTGTTTTACCAAATGTGCCATCGATCACATCCTTATTATCGGGAATTCTTTTTTTGAAGCCCGGCATGTCCTTGTGGCCAAAATAAATTTTATATAACAACGCACCATCGGTTTGCTTTTGAAATGATGCTGAAGTAAAATCGGTTGGTGTTTTAGTTAAGCTTTCGGCTTTAACGCCATCACCTTTTCCATTGGTGCCATGACAAGCTCTGCAATGTTCAACATATAATTCATTTCCTGCTTTAATAGAAGATTCATCAGCAACAACCGGGTTCTTTAATTTTTCATATTTTTCGGGAACTTTCCAGGGATCATCTTGCGGTAAAACGAAAGAAAAACATACTGCAGTTAATGTAACAACACCAAGTGCTATCATAATATTTTTCATATACATTGTATTTAATGTTAGTTAATATTTCGACTATCAAATGTTAGTCAAATTTAACTTCAACATCGATGTGAATACAATGATTTATATCAATAAAAATTCTGTGTTTTATCATGTATAGCAAGGATTTCTGCAGATCGATAGAATCAGAAAATAATGTTACTACTTCAATAAATCTTTAAAGTTGTAACACGAAAAAAATGTGAGCAGAATAAAAAATTTTTGATGAAATTTTTTCGAAGAATTATTTCAACGCATCATACAATACTTCAACTGTATGCAGTGCTTTTCTTCCTGTGCCATCTTTTATTTGATGACGGCAACTGGTGCCGGGTGCTGCAATGATTGTTTCGCTGGATTGTTTGCGAACTGTTGGCAATAAAACCAACTCTCCAATTTGCATCGATAAATCGTAATGTTCTTTTTCATAACCGAAAGAACCGGCCATGCCGCAACAACCTGAAGGAATTGTTTGTACAGAATAATTTTGCGGCAGCGATAATATTTTTACGGAAGCTGCAATATTTGAAACCGATTTTTGCTGACAATGTCCATGCAACTGTATTTCTCTTTTCTCCTGCGTGAACTGATCTTGAGTGATATTTCCCTTTTC
>JAGWPQ010000589.1 GCA_028877045.1 Bacteroidota bacterium
AAATGTTTTGATACTGGTAAGCAATGCTGCATCGCTTGCTGTGGTTGCATTGATCGGCGCCGATTACGTAAGCGATCTTTTATACGGACAACCATCGGGAACATTTTTTAATGTGGCTGTTTCGGCAACTGCTGTCGCATTATTTTATGGCGTTAATTTATTAGGATTAAAAACAAGCAGCCGCACACAAAACTTTTTGACCGTTGTAAAAATTGCTTTGATATTATTATTGATCTCTACTTTTTTTACGGGATTAAGAGTGGCACCGCATGGTTATAATGATGGAACAATTTATAAATACGATGGTCATAACACAGTATTATTATTGATATTAAGTTTAGTGGCCGTATCGTTTACTTATGGTGGCTATCAGCAAACCATCAATTTCGGTGGCGAAATAAAATCGTCTGCTACCATGCAACGCGGCGTGGTGATCGGTATTTTAATTGTGTTGTTTTTATACCTCAGCATTAATTACACTTATGTAAAAGTGATCGGTTTTGATCAGATGAAAAATGCAAATGCCATCGGTGCATTATTATGCGAAGCATGGTTTGGAAAAGCAGGCGCCAAGGTTTTTGATCTCTGTATGGTATTAAGTGTATTGGCTTATGTGAATGTTATTTTATTGAGTAACCCGCGTGTAATGTTTGCCATGAGCGAAGAAAAATTATTGCCAAAGATCTTTCAATACCGCCACCCAAAAACCGATGCATTGGTGCCTGGATTAACGGTGTATGCGCTGATGACGATCGTTGTAACCTTCTTCGGACAAGGCGTTGACAATGTTTTAAGCTTTAGTATTTTTTTAGATTGCATCGGCATGAGTACATCGGCAGCAACATTATTTATTCTTCGAAAAAGAAACCGGGGCAATGCTTCTGTAACAGGATCGTTCAAAAAAATAATGCCGGTGCTTACAACAATATTTGTTGCGTCGTATAGTTTGGTGGCAGTAGCGGTCATCATCGATAAACCATGGGCAGCTTTAACTGCCGTATGTTTATTGCTGTTTTTTGTACTGCTTTATTTTATGGTGTATCATGGCAAGCACGAAAAATTACACTCTTAAATTTTTATGTAACCGGCTGTTGTTTTTCATGGCATCGCCTGTTGCGTCGCACTCTTGTACGTTCAAAACTTTATTCAACTTTTCTTTGCGTCTTCTTCACCTCTGCGTGAAAAAAAATGATAATTTCAACCCATGGATATATCCTACATATTAAACGAATACGCCGAAGACAGAGAAAATTATTTTCGTGCCATCGCACCGCCCATCATTCAAACATCCAACTTCGCTTTTAAGAAAGTGGACGATATGCGCAAAAGTTTCGAAGACGAATATTCAACATGGTTGTACAGTCGCGGACTAAATCCAACCGTTGAAATTCTCCGAAAAAAATTAGCCGCATTGGATGCCGCCGAAGATTGCTTGGTGTTTAATAGTGGCGCTGCTGCAATATTTGCGGCGGTATTGGCAAATGTAAAAAGCGGCGATCATATTGTTAGTGTAAAAGGTGTTTATACCTGGGCCGTAAAAATGTTCGAAGAAATTCTTCCGCGATTTAATGTTACACATACC
>JAGWPQ010000059.1 GCA_028877045.1 Bacteroidota bacterium
ATCGGTCGCGGTTGGCTGACATTGGGTGGCAGTACCGATTTGCAGAAAAAAAGCGCAGGCTATTATGCCGGCGATCTAAGTGGTATCACTGCAAAAAAGGCACCTTTCTGGTTTCAACCATTTTATAAACCCGGTAAAAAAATTGCAAAAGAAAAAGACTGGAATAAAAAATTAGAAGACATTGTTGCCAAAGCTCCCGAATGGGATATTGGCTTTGTGGTGGGCGTTCCTGCATGGATACAAATGTGCATGGAAATGATTATCGAACGTTATCATCTCAACAACATTCACGATATATGGCCCAACCTTGCATTTTTTGTGCACGGCGGCGTAAGTTTTGAACCATATAAAAAAGGGTTCGAAAAATTATTAGGCAAGCCATTGATCTATATCGAAACATATTTGGCAAGCGAAGGGTTTATAGCTTATCAGGACAGGCCCAACACTTCGGGAATGAAGCTTGTTACCAACGAACATATATTTTTAGAGTTTGTTCCTTTCGATGAAAAGAATTTCGATGCAGATTGCGAAATGGTTGCCAACCCCGAAGTATTGATGATCCATGAAGTGGAAGAAGGCAAAGAATACGCTTTACTCATCAGCACCACCGCAGGAACCTGGCGTTATTTAATTGGCGATACTTTGCGTTTTACCGATAAAGAAAAGTGCGAAATAGTTATTACCGGAAGAACCAAACATTATTTGAGTTTGGTTGGCGAACATCTGAGTGTAGATAATATGAATAAGGCCATTCAGTTGGCAAGTGAAGAAATGAATATTTGTATTCCTGAATTTACTGTTGCGGGAATTCCTTATGGCAATTTCTTTGCGCATCAATGGTATGTGGCATGCAACGATCATGTGAATGCAGAACAATTGCGCCTTACCATCGATAATAAATTGAAAGAATTGAATGATGATTATGCTGTTGAAAGAAAAAGTGCATTAAAAAATGTTTTATTAGATGTTTTAACCGAACAGCAATTCATGGATTTTATGACTGCCAAAGGAAAAATGGGCGGCCAGCATAAATTCCCACGTGTTTTAAAAGGCAAGATGCTCGAAGACTGGCAACGTTTTTTAAAAGGCGAAATGGTTAGTGCCCAATAAACTTTTAAATTACAGTCTCATTTTATTTTCATGATCGCAGCTTTTATCAAAGGAATTCTTTTGGGTATCATGCTTGCCATTTCGGTTGGTCCGGTTATTTTTTCCATCATCAAACAAAGTATCAATAACGGTCATAAAGGTGGTTTTACTTTTGTTGCAGGTGTTAGTGCCAGCGATATTACAATGGTGGTGGTCAGCCAATTGTTTACCGAATTATTCCGCACATTATTAGAGTATAAAAAAACGATTGGTATTGGCGGAAGTATTTTATTGATCGTAATTGGTCTGTATGTTTTATTATTTAAAAAAGTGGTTGTTAATGAAGATGGAAAACAGGAAATAAAAATGAGCAAACGCGATTATGTAAGAACTTTTTTCTCCGGTTATTTTATGAACACACTCAATCCCGGTGTGATTGGTTTTTGGTTGGTGATCGCAACTTCGGTTGTTGATCTTTCATTCTCTTATCGCCTCATTATGTTCAGCACCTGTTTAATTTTCGTGTTGGCAACCGATATTGCAAAAGTATTTTTAGCAGGAAGTATCCGGCAAAAATTAACGCCGCATAATATTCATATCATCAACAAAATCTCAGGGCTTATTTTAATGGGATTTGGCCTTGCACTTATTTGGGGCACATTAGAATTTGGCGATAAGTTGCATTGATTTTTTTGTTACCGGCTTTTGTTTTTCAATGAGGCACCGGTTGTCCGGATTCCTTTGGAGTGTCGCACTCCTCAACGTTCTGTTTGTATGGCGGCAATTTAAAACCTCCAACGTTTATCAAATACGGGAAAAATCCCGCAAAAAAAGGGTGTTTTTCCCGTTGTACATATTAATTATTTGTCTTACACTTGTG
>JAGWPQ010000590.1 GCA_028877045.1 Bacteroidota bacterium
ACTGGTTCTTAAAAAACTGATTTCAATCATAAAATTATATGACATCAGTCATATTCACAATTCTTAAATGTAGCATCTTTGCATAAACAAATTAATGTTGTAACAATGAAAAATTTACAATCAACTCAAAAAATGAAAAACGCCGGATTATTAGTTTCAGCGTTTTTATTAACATGTGTTTTTACTTTAGCAACACAGAAATGCAACGCACAGTCGGCTAAACCCTGGATTGCTCCTGCATCAGCAAGTCAGGTAAAGAACCCTTTTGCCGGTGATGCTAATGCAGCTAAAGAAGGAAAAAAATTGTACGTTACTTATTGCACTCCTTGCCATGGAAATACTGGTAAAGGTGATGGTATTGCAGCCGCAGCCTTAAATCCAAAGCCAGCGAATCATACTTCTGAAGCTGTTCAAAATGAACCGGATGGTTCTTTATATTGGAAAATGACTGAAGGTAGAGGGCCAATGATTTCTTACAAACAACTATTAAAAGATAATCAACGCTGGCAATTGGTTTGTTACATAAAAACCTTGGGAAAGAAAAAATAATTTCAATTCTGGAAATTATTTAATTGAATATATTTTTAAATAAAAAATTACTACTGTGAAACAAAATATTTCATTTAAGAGATATGGGTTACTTACCATTCTTTTAATGGGCATTTATGCTCACTCTTTCGCTCAAACTACCAGTACAGTTGACTCTTCAGTTTATGACAGACTCAACTATTTAGAAGAGCAAATGAATTATCATAAATCCGGAGACGATCATTTTATGGTTGTTGGGTTAACTACTTTTGGTTTTGCTAGCAATAAAACAACCAATACATTAAATGGTGTTTCTAATGTTACTAAATCTAACAGCTTTCCTGATGCAGATCATTTCGAATTTAGCCCGATGCTTTTATGGCGTCATGGGAAGAAATTCTTAATGGAATTTGAACCTTCATTTGCCAATAACTCAGTAGGTGTAAACTGGGCTGATATTTCTTATTTCGTTACCCCAAATGTAATTTTACGTGCAGGTTATTTTGTTTTACCATTTGGTACCTATTCAAAAAAACAAGCAGCAGGTTGGATTAACAAATTAGCAACCGATCCAATGGGAATTGGAGATGTTCCATCCACAGATTATGGAGTTGAAATTGAAGGAGGGTTACCCTTTGGAAGCATGAAGATGAATTATGACTTTGCTTTAACAAATGGCCTGCAATTAAATACAGATGGATCTTTAGCCGGAGGCAATATTGTGGATAATAACAATAATAAAACTTTTACAGGCCGTTTAGGATTACTTCCTTTTTCTAATTCGTCCTTAGAATTAGGTGTTTCAGGAATGTTTGGAAAAACAGGTAATTATGGAACTATTTATCAAAATGTAAAAGCTAATTTGTATGCCTTTGATTTAAATTATGTAAAAACTTTTGTTCCCATTCTATTAAATATAAAAGGTCAATACAACATTATAAACATTGGTGATGCAAACTATGTTAGTCCGCTTGATCCAACACAAACTTATACTTTCAAAAATTATACTACAAACGGTTTTATACAATGTGCTATCCGTCCAACTGGTATACAGGCATTACATGATCTTGAATTAGCAGGAAGATATACAACTTATTCTACACCCGCCAACTCTACATTTGGCAGTGATCAACATTCGTTTTCAATCGGTTTAAATTATTGGTTGAGTTGGAGAGCAGTTGCCAGAATTGCCTACGAAACTTATACAGGTAACAGTACTGCAAGTCAGGCATTAAATGCTTTTACCGGCACTACTAATTCTAATACTTTGTATTTACAATTCTCTATTCAACTTTAAATTTCTATTTTATGAAAAAATATAGATCACTTCATACAATATCATTGGGATTGATAATTTTATTCAGCATTATCACAATGTCCTCAATGAATAGTTGTGTGCCTTCTAAAGCTGTTGCTGCAAAAACAGGTGTTCAGCTATGGAGCGAAAATTGTCAACGCTGTCACAACACACCTTCTCCAACAACATTCTCTCCCGAAATATGGGAAACAGTTGGTATGCACATGCAAACCAGAGCATTGCTAACTGAAGCAGAGAGAGATAAAATTGTTGAGTTTTTGAAATCTGCCAGATAATTTTATAAAATTTAAAGAGCCATGATAAATTCATGGCTCTTTTTTTCTAACTTTTCTCTTCCCATACCTGCACCAGGTGGACCAACATTTCTACTGCTTTTTGCATATCTTTTTCACCAATCCATTCGTGTTTGCTGTGTATGGCTTGCATGCCTGTAAATAAATTAGGACAAGGTAATCCCATAAAACTTAAACGACTTCCATCGGTACCACCACGTATAGGTTCATTCACCATATTTAAACCGGCACGTTGATAGGCTTCTGTTGCATGTGCTACGACTTGCGGATGCAGGTCTAACACTTCTTTCATATTGCGGTATTGTTCGTGCACTTCAAATTCAAAACTTGCCTTTGGATATTTTTTCATAACGCTGCTAACAATATTTTTTAATTGTTCTTCATGTTTTAAAAGATTAGCCGTTATAAAATCTCGAATGATAAATTCTATGAAAGCCTTTTCGGCCAAGCCTTCCATACGAACCGGATGAATGAACCCTTCTCTTTTTTCTGTTACTTCTGGAGCTAATGTCTCTTTTGGTAATGCCGTTAAAATTTCGCCTGCTATTTTTATGGCATTGATCATTTTATTTTTTGCAGTTCCCGGATGCGAGATAACGCCATGTATTGTTATGGTTGCAGCATCGGCACTAAAGGTTTCATCTTCCAATGTCCCTAACTCGCCGCCGTCTAATGTGTAAGCATAATCGGCATTTATTTTTTTCAGATCAATTTTTGCAGTGCCTTGCCCCACTTCTTCATCAGGTGTAAATAAAATTTTTATGGTGCCATGTTTTATTTCGGGATGATTGACTAGATAATTTGCCATGTCCATTATAATGGCAACGCCTGCTTTATCATCGGCACCCAACAAAGTTTTTCCACTTGCAGTAATGATGGAATGGCCAATATGTTCTTTTAAATAAGGATAATCTTTTATACTGATGATCTGTGTTTCATCATCCGGCAAAATAATATCGCCTCCCCTGTAATCTTTGTGCAGCAATGGTTTTACATTGGTGCCGCTGCAATCGGGTGCTGTATCAACGTGACTGCAAAAACAAATTACCGGAATATTTTTATTTGTGTTTGTAGGAATGGTTGCATATACATAACCAAACTCATCGGCATGTGCATCAACAAGTCCAAATGATTTTAATTCTTCGGCTAAAAGGCCAGAAAGATTTTTTTGTTTGAATGAACTTGGGTGAGTATTACTTTGAGGATCACTCTGCGTATCGATCTGCACATAACGCATGAATTTTTCAACTACTGTGAATTTGTAATTATCAATCATGAATCTTAATTTGTGCAGCAAGATAATTAAACGATGAATAATAAACCGATGATTCAACAAGGATGGTTGCGTGCATTGTTGTTTGTTTTGCTCGGCTTCCCGCTAACATTTGTCATTGGATTTGGGATCGACATCATTGCCAACGGGATGTATGGGAATGATTTTGCAGCAGCTTCGGTAGATATTTCAGCTTTTTTAAAAGATTATATTATTAAAAACATTGCCATAATTTTTATTGTATGGCTTTTCAGGATCTGGATCGATAATGAAACTTTTTATTCACTGGGTTTTGAATGGAAAGGTCACCAGTTGGATGCATGGACCGGGTTATTTGGTGCATTGCTTGTATTGTTTGTTGGTTCATTGATTCTTGTCATTAATAAAAATTTATATTTTACCAATGTTTTTTTTAATTTCTCTGATTTCACTTCAGGAATCATATTATTTATCAGTATTGCATTTGTTGAAGAAATTGTTTTTCGCGGTTATTTATTAAATAATTTATTGCAAAGTATGAATCAGTGGTGGGCATTAATTATTACAGCAGCAGTATTTACCATCATGCACATTCAAAATTATCAATCAAATATTTTATCGGTCACTAATATCTTTATTGCGGGATTAGTACTTGGAATAAATTATATCTACACCAAAAATTTATGGTTCTCTGTTTTCTTTCATTTTGGATGGAACTTTTTTCAGGGTTCGGTTTTGGGTTATCCTATCAGCGGCATTAATGTCGGCAGTGGCATCATGCAACAATCACTCAACGGTGCTGAAAGATTGACCGGCGGTGATTTTGGCTTTGAAGGATCTATTTTCTGTACTTCATTGCTTGCGTTCATGCTGATAATTTTTTCGTGGCGTTTCAACAGCAATAAAATCAATACTGTAAAAGAAGAAATATAATTCAGCATAGCTGCTGCTATTGCAATTTCAGAAATTGTTTTATATTTTGTTTACCTAAAAAAACACCATATGAAAAAAACTATCATTGCATCTTTAGTAGGTGCGCTTCTCATGTTCTTCTGGCAATTCCTTTCATGGGGACCGTTGCAACTTCATCGCCCGGCACAGGAATATACACCAAAGCAAGACAGCATCATGGCTTATCTTAATTCGCAATTCTCTGCCGACGGAAGTTATTTCATGCCTACTTTTCCCAAAGGTGCTTCAAGCGCCGACATGGATAAATTAATGAAAAGTTCTGTAGGAAAACCATGGGCCTTCATTCATTATCACAAAGCTTACAATGCAAATATGGGAATGAATATGGCAAGAGGGTTTTTAGTAAATATTGTTGTGCTGTGGTTATTGTGTTGGATGATTGGTAAAATGGACAACGCAACTTTCGGAACAATTTTCGCAGCAACTTTATTTGTTGGATTCATTGGCCTTTTAAGCATCACCTACACTTTTCATATTTGGTATCAAACAAGCGACCTGAATGCGCATCTGATTGATACGATCGCATGTTGGGGAATAGTCGGAATTTGGCTGGGCTTTTATCTGAAAAAGAAATCTTGAGTGAAATATTTATAAACTGAATAAAAAAAGTTCGATGAGATTTCATCGAACTTTTTAACTTATAATTCATAACTCATAATTCATAACTC
>JAGWPQ010000591.1 GCA_028877045.1 Bacteroidota bacterium
AAGGATTGGTGATTGCAAATGATGGCGCAAATTTTAGTGCCGGAGCAAATGTTGGAATGATATTTATGTTAGCCATCGAACAGGAATATGATGAACTGGATATGGCTATTCGCATGTTCCAGAATACAATGATGCGCTGCCGTTATTCTTCGATTCCAGTTGTTGTTGCACCACATGGATTAACATTAGGCGGTGCATGTGAAATGAGTTTGCATGCCGATAAAATTTGTGCTGCAGCAGAAACATATATTGGTCTCGTAGAACTGGGTGTGGGCCTGATTCCCGGCGGTGGTGGTACAAAAGAATTTGTGTTGCGTGCCAGCGATGAACTGCATAACGATGAACCCGAAACCAATACTTTAAAAGAGAGATTCTTTGCCATCGCTACTGCAAAAGTTGCAACATCTGCACACGAAGGATTTGATATGGGCATTTTAAGAAAAGGTCATGATGAAATAGTGTTGAATATCGGTCGCAGAATTGCTGAAGCTAAAAAATCTGTGATCGAAATTTATGATGCTGGCTATACCATGCCGCAACAACGCAAAGATGTAAAAGTTTTAGGTCGTATGGGATTGGGTGCCATGCTTGCCGGAATCAATGGCATGTGGCGCGGTGGTTATGCAACCGATCATGATGCATTTGTTGCACGCAAATTGGCTTATGTAATGTGCGGTGGCGATTTGAGCGAACCAACATTAGTTACCGAACAATATTTATTGGATCTCGAACGCGAAGCATTTTTAAGTTTATGCGGTGAGAAGAAAACTTTGGAAAGGATTCAAAGTGTGTTGAAAAGCGGAAGGCCTATCAGAAATTAAAAATTAATAATTATAAATTAATAATTAAGCGTTGGGAGTATTTCCTGACGCTTTTTTAATTTGTATTTTTAGAGTATTAAAGTTTTATATAAGTAGCTAAAATGAATTCGTTTAAATTATTGTTGCAAGAATTAGATACTACACTTAGAACCTACAATATTGTGGAGTACCATAAATTGCAACCACCATTACCAGATAAAGAGATTGAAAAAAAGTTAAATGATTTGGGTATTATTGATGAAAACGTAAAAGCTTTATTTCAATGGAAAAACGGAGAAAAAGAAGATTCTTATTGTCAAATAATGGAATGTGGTGGCTTACTTTCATTGCAAGAAATTAAAGAAGATAAAAAATCTTATTTAAGCGATTGCTATGCCCCAACGTTTATACCAATTGTAAGCGAAGGAGAGCAGAAAATCTTGTTTAATAATAAACAAGGAAGTCACTATGGCAAATTGTATTTTTATTCTGTTCCTTGCCTTTATATTAATCACCCGATTAGTTATTATGATTCATTAGAAAGTATGTTGAGAACAACTATCGAGGCTTACAAAAATAAAGCCTACAAATATGATGTAAAAAATAATTGGCTAGATATAGATCGTGATTTGTTTGATTTAATAGCTAAGAAAATCAATATAAAATCTGCTTATTGGAAAAAGCATAACCCCTTACAAGAGGAAGAATGGTATGAGATATAAATAATAGAATTTTTACTGATGCTTTTATTTTACCAAAAAATCTTTCTTAATTCGCCGATGTTGTAAATCTGAATTGATACCACATTATTTCTTCTGGCTGCATATTATTTGGATCAGTATTATTTCTACGGCGTATTCCTCCACCCATCCCCACTCCCATACCTATCCCACCATAACCAAATCCGCCAAAACCTCCGCCAATGCTGATTCTTGGCCTTACACCCGAATTATTACCATTATTATTTCCCATTCTTCTGTTAGCATCAATTGCATTTGCATGAACCACAATTCCGATACTAAAATTTTTCTTTAACACTTTATCGGTTAATCCATTTTCCAAAACATAATTAACCGGAATAACAGCCTCATAAACCAGGCCACTATCAACACTTGTTTTTAAACCCAACTGTATTTTACTTCTTTTATCTTTTATAGAAAATTGACCGTCCTGTAATTCATAAAAACCCCTCACCCCGTAAGTATCAGACTTTAAAACCATTGCATGTTTTGTGTTGGATGTATCGGCAATGATAGGCCGGCCATTTCTTGGAAGGCTAGTTACATTATTGCTTTTTCTTTCAGGATAGGTTAGCGATATCTTTCTGTTATTTTCTCCTTTAGGGTCGAAAAAAATAGTGATGCCCGATCTTAAGATCCTTTTTTCCATCTCGTCATCTTTCGAAACAACAACGATATAAATATTTTTTTTGTCGTTGGTTATATTATACGACAAGGTATAATCTTTATTGGCAAAACGCAATGGCATTTCCCATTCATTGGCATTACCATCGGCAACAACCGCCGAATTTTGATAATGTCCCTGCGGTGCGAGATTATGCGAACAACTTACAAATACAATGATTATAAAAAAGAAAAATAAATTCCTGATCATTTTCATAACAAATAAATTTGTTTGAAGCAATATTAATAGTGCCGGCAATAAAAGAAATGCTAAAATAGGTAAGTGTAAAAAGTAAACTTTGTAAAAAAATTATTTCACTCCATTATTATCCACCGCAACAACAGGTGTTGCACCCAATTTTTTAATGACCTGCATAATTTTAATGGTAGTGCCAAGATGCGAAGTACTGTCGCCGTTAATTACCACCGAAGGTTTATCGGTTTCCTTGGCAAGGAATGTTTTTAATTCAAACTCTAACTGATCGAAAGGAATATTTTTTTGTCCGATATAAATGTTTTGATCTTTATCGACCGTAATCACCACCGTTTGTTTCGCCTTGGTATCACTTTTGGCTTTGGGGTTGGAAACCTTGATAACATTGGGGTTGGCGAGTGTTGACACAATTAAAAAAAACAATAACAGAATGAACAAAATATCGTTCAATGCACCGGTATGCACTTCTGGATGTCGTCTTAATCTGTTTCTGATATTCATTATAAAGTTTTAAGTTTTAGGTTATAAGTTTTAAGTTGAAGAAAGTTCTACAGTACAAGTGTGCGACGCAACAGAAGCTAAATTATTAATCGAAAGATCGTACCATAAAAAACTTACTACTTAATACTTACAACTTATTACACTATTTCGTCGGCTCCTGCAAAATATCAACAAATTCTGCGCTGGCAGCTTCCATTTTATTGGCTGTTTTATCTATTTGCGTAGTCAGATAATTATGTCCCACAAAAGCTATCAACCCTATGATCAAACCCGATGCACTCGTTACCATTTTTGTGTAGATACCGCCTGCAATGGTGTTCAAAGTATATTCGCCTGTTGATGCAATGCCGTAAAATAATTGTACCATACCAACAATGGTTCCCAGGAAACCAAACATGGGTGCAATGCCCGCAACGAGTGATAAAATATTTAAGTTGCGTTCCATTTTATACATTTCTAATTTGCCCACATTCTCCATACTTTTCTCGATGGCATCAATGGGTTTGCCAATGCGCTGCAAACCTTTATCGATCATTCGCGCAACCGGATTATCGGTGTTCTTCGATAAACTTCTTGCTGCACTTACATTTCCGTTAATGATATTATCGCGGATGATGTTCATGAAATTGCCTTCAATCTTCGAAGCCTTGCGGATGGCGATCATCCTTTCAAAAAAAACAAATACTGCAAGTACCAATAACAAATACAGCGGATACATAATGGCACCGCCCTTTTGCAGCATTTCCCACATCGAAATTTTTTCGGGTGCAGCAATGGCAGAAGCTGCTTTGTGCAAAGTATCTGCTGCATTGTTTACACCAATCTGAAGAAAATAAAACATGTTGTTGATTTTGTGATGATACTAAAGTAACAAGTTACACAAAGGAAATGTGCTGCTGTGAATAAAAATGTTATAACTCAATTTTTATGAAAGCTTTTACACATTGAGGAAGAACAGATGACAGATTTGAGATGACGAATGACAGAAGCGAGTATAATTTTTTTGTTACCCGCTGAAGTATTTTATGGCATCGCCTGTTGCGTCGCACTCTTGTACGGTTGGTTCTTTCTTCGGCATCGCTTCGAAAAAATCAATTCATGAATCTAAAAAAAGGCAATGGTTAAAATCAAAGTCTAATTATTTCGATTCGTAAAATTTAAACGCATCAATTATATCCAGATAAGCGCCGTCAAAACCGGCATTTATTATTTTTTTGAGATAAGAGTTATCATTGCCATAAATAATGTTTTGCCATTCGGGATACCAATATTTTACTTCAAAATTTCCCTGCCAGTTAGGATTCTCAGCATCCAGCCAAACGGGATTATTTGTTTTCCAGTTTGATTGCCAGTAGTACCTATAATTTTCTGCTTCGCCAATGGACATGTAAGAAACAACCAGCCTTTTTCCTCCGTTAGCTTTGTTCTTTAATTGATTTATTTCCGCTGCGGTAAATGCCGTACCATCATTAAAGAATAAGTCAGTAATCAGCAAATCATAATTGGTAGCTGTAACAGCTTTTATAAAATCAGCCTTGGTTGAATAGTTAGAAAGATTAATGAGGTATAAAAAATTTTTTGCCTGCAATATCGAAGTTATTGTTGAATTATTTTCCTGATAGATCGGTGCTGGATAATTTGGAATATCATTCAATTGTCTTTTATCAGCAGCAAAAGAAATATATCCTGAATTATTATTCAGCAAATAGGAACTATCCATCTTTGAATGTGTAAAACAATAATCGATCACCAATATTTTTTTATTTGCATTCTTTGAAAGATTTAAAAAATTTTTCAGGTAAGCAGTAGTATCAAACGGTGTAAGTTGATCATCGGTATTATAGCCATAAATTAAATCCTCCTGCCCGTTTGCATCAATGGCGCTCAAATAGGCTGTATGCGGACTTGCAGGATTATCGCCGCTACTGCTTACTAATTCAATACCATTTTGCGGGATAATATTAAAGTTGGGATTTATGGCTTTGCTGTATTGACTGATCCCAATTACAAACTCTCTCATTTTTTGTTTGTAATCAATTACGCCGGTTGAATTATTATTGGTTTGATCTTTATTACAGGATATAAATAATACGATCAGAAAACAAGAACGAGAAATTAATTTCATGGCGGTTTTTCTTTTCACGAAATTATTTCATGCCGTCAGAATCAAGTTTTCAAGATTGTTAATTTTATTATATATTATTCGTGATTGAATATTTCATGCATAAACAAACAGCTAAAATTAATTTATGATTTACAATTTATGCCCTCGTAAAAAATCCTCTACCAACATTTTCTTTTTGCCTTCCAATTGCAATTCTGTAACATGAATGTAACCGTTACTGCATGCAAATTTTAAAAATGTTTTCCCATCGCTTACCACTTCGCCAATGGAATGTGTTGGAATAATTATTTCTTTTTTACTGCGATAGATCTTCAGCATTTTATTTTGTAAAAAACTAAATGCGCCGGGAAAAGGCGAAAGTCCGCGAATTAAATTATGTATTTCATCAACCGGCTTATTCCAATCAATCTTACAGGTTTCAGTAAAAATTTTCGGGGCATGTTTTAGTTCAGTGGACGATAGACCATTGACCATTGACCGTTGTGGCATTTCGTTCAAAGTTCCGTCAGCAAAGCCTTTCACGGTTTCTACTAACAGGTCTGCACCAATAATTTTCATTTTATCATGCACATCGCCGGCTGTATCATCATCGGCAATGGCAAAACTTTTTTGTAATAAAATATTACCTGTATCAATCTCGTGTTGCAGTTTAAAAGTAGTGACGCCTGTTTCTTTTTCGCCATTAATTACTGCCCAGTTAATCGGCGCTGCACCGCGATATTGTGGCAACAAAGAACCATGTAAATTAATTGTTCCGAGTGGCGGCATGTTCCAAACTATTTCGGGCAACATGCGGAATGCAACAACAATTTGCAGATCGGCTTTTAAATTTTGTAATGAAGAAATAAACTCGGGACTCTTTAATTTTTCGGGTTGCAAAATATTCAATCCTTTTTCTACCGCATATTTTTTAACGGCACTTTCAGTCAGCTTCATTCCCCTGCCTGCAGGTTTATCGGGTGCAGTAACAACGGAAACTATATTACAACCCGCCTGCAGCAATGCATCCAGCGACGCCACTGCAAATTCGGGCGTGCCCATAAAAATAACACGAAGCCCCCCAACCCCTGAAGGGGAGTTACTAAAATTATCCATTCAGCAAAAGTAATAGAAGAAGATTATTCAAATTATTTTAATAAATAAAAAGCGGTTCAAAAAAATCTGTGCAAATCCGTTTCATCTGCGTTATCCGTGTTCATATTTCTTACTCAAAGTCAGGATACAGCAAATACAATTTTCTGATGGCTTTAAATTCTTTCAGTTTCGGTTGCCAGCTTGCTCTTATTTCTGCTTCTGTTTTGCCTGCTTTAATTTGTTCCATCAATTCGCTGTTGCCTGCTAATCTGTTGAAAGAATAATTTTTTGCATTGCCACTTTTAGGTGCAATAAAAAAATGTTCTTTATCGGGAAATAATTTATACGCTTCCAATAAATATTTTAATTGAATGCGGTTATTTATTTGTTTCAACACTTCTTCGTTTGTTCCGTTCAAATTCCAACCGTAACATAACTGATCTTTTAATTTTGGATCTTTAGCTCCTTCGCGACTGGTTGGCGTGAATGAAAATAAACTATCGGGTAATGATGGATGGCCAAAAATTACAAACGGATGATCGGTGCCGCGACCTTCGCTCAACACTGTTCCTTCGAACAAACAATTGCTGGCATACCAATATACCGAAGCCATATCAGGCAGATTGGGCGAGGGTTTCACGGGAAGAATATATTTGCTGCTGTGCGAATAATTTTTGCATGGTACAACAATTAAATCGAAATGCGGCTCAAGTTTTTTTGCTCCTGTAACCGAAAAGAAACTTGAAAAATATTTTTGTTTTGATCTGCGGATCGAGAGGTCTTCTGTAAACAAAGCTTCGAATGAGGTTGGTAATGATGAGGAATATTTTAACCGTTCGCCAACCAAATACAAAGCATATTCGCCCATCGTCATTCCATAAACAGTTGGTATGGGTTGCATGCCGACATGACTTTTAAACGTTGTATCCAACACAGGGCCATCAACATAGAAACCGTTTGGGTTGGGACGATCTAAAACGATCACCGGTTTATTATTTAAAATGGCTGCTTCTAAATAATCCTGCAACGAAGAAATATAAGTATAAAAACGTGTGCCCACATCCTGAATATCG
>JAGWPQ010000592.1 GCA_028877045.1 Bacteroidota bacterium
TAAAAGGCTTTCATTGAATTCCATTTTTCTTGTTTGTGTGGTAGTGCCAAACGGCGACTGCACCTGCACATCCATTTCTTTTGTGCTTCCCACGCCAATGGTATAAACTTTTATGCCATATAATTTTGCCATTTCTTTGGCTTTATCAGGCGGAATAAAACCACCAAAATCTACACCATCGGTCAGCAAAATAATTACTTTACTTTTTGATGTGCTGCTTTTTAAACGGTCAACACTTGTTGCCAAACCCGAGCCGATGGCAGTACCATCTTCGGGCAAATATCCATTTTGAATATTATTAATTTGTGCAAGCACCGTGTTGTGATCGGTGGTGATGGGGCACAATGTAAAACTCTGGCTGCTGAAAATAACAATGCCAATTCTGTCGCCGGGCCGATTGCGTACAAACTCGGCTGCCACTGCTTTTGAGGCTTCCAATCTGTTTGGCGAAAAGTCCTGCTCGGTCATACTTCCGCTGATGTCGAAACACAAAACAATATCAATTCCTTCGCCATCGGTTTGTTGCTCGGTAAACTTTTGTTGCGGCCTTGCCAGCGCAATAATTAATAATGCCAGACCAATGCATCGCAATGCAAATGGCAAGTGACGCAATTGTGTTTTCCAGTTATTTGCACGCTGTAAAAAATAAGTTGTTGTTATTTTAAACGATGCTGTTTGTTGATTGTTTGTTTTTATATACCAATAGATCATGTACGGCACAACCAGCAGCACCGGCAATAACCAGGGATATGCAAAACTTGTATGTTGTAACCAGTTACTGAGCATTAATTTTTCTTTGCGAATTGAAAATCATAAATCGTTTGAACAAATGTTTTTGTATTGGCAAATGCTTCATCACACTCTGTTTTTGAAGGGATGAATTTTGCAAACTTAACCGCATCGGCTAAACGTAATAACTGAAAATATTTTATTTGAGTTGGTTCGTTACCGATTTTATTTTTCAGCAACAACATGTATTCGTCGGTTGTTTTGTTGGACGAAAAAATATTTAACTGCTGATCTGAAAAATTGCGGCAAATAAAGATCAATTCAGTAAAAAATAATTTGTGCTGATTTTTTTGGATGAGATCTTTTTGCTGCAATTCATCCAATTGCTGCAACGCTTCCTTGATGCCAAATGTTTTTGAAAATGTTTTTGGTTTTGATTTTCTTCGTTTCAAATATCGGATGAGGAAGAAAATTAAAACCGCCAGAACTATTGCTGCCGCTGTAATTGAGCCAATGAGCAACCAGTTGGTTTGTGCTTTCACTTCGATGATTTCTTTAAAATCGTGATAGTCTTTTAAATTAGAAACATCTACCGGTAGCACCGAAATATTAATAGGCATTGCCTGCGCCGTTTTTTTATCGGAGAACGAAACATTGGCAGCAGGGATTTGCCAGTAACCCGAATCGAAAGATGTCAAAATTATTTTTTGCGAATAAGAAACGAAACCTTCATTCGAAATTGTATCGACCGGTAATCTTTTTATTATTTCGAAATGATTAAATGTGTCAGGCAGATTAAACCATTGAGAAACATCCGCTGTGTTTTTATCAACATCAGTCACCAAAATTTTTAATTCAATTTGTTCGCCGATTAATATTTTATCGCGGTCAACTGTCGCTGAGATTTTTTGAGAAAATAAATTTGATGAAATACAAAAACAAAAAAGGAAAACAGAAGACAGATGACGGATGACAGAAACTCCATCAAATCTTGACTTTTGACTTTTGACTTTTGTCTCTTGACTCATCTTTATCATGCTCGTTGAATAAAAAATTGTTGCAGTATTTTAACGTAATCCGCTCCGGTAGCTATTTGCAGCAGATCGGCACCCGCAGTTCGGAAAACATTTTTTGCATCATTTTCAATTTTTGCAAACTGTTGCTGGTAATAAAATTTGGTGGTAACATCGCTGCTGTCTAACCAAACAGATTTTCCTGTTTCGGCATCCTGTACCTGAATCAATCCAATATCAGGAAGTTTAAAATCATTATTATCAAAAACCTGAATACCGATCACATCATGTTTTTTTGCAGCAACTCGCAATGCTTCGTGATAACCTTCATCGGCAAAATCACTCAACACAAAAACAATACTTTTATGCCGTGTGATATTATTTAAGAACTGCAATGCTTTTACAATATTTGTTTGTTTTGCCTTTGCTTCAAAAGTCAATAATTCACGCACCATGTACAACACATGATCGCGTCCTTTTGACGATGGAATATATTTTTCGACGGTATCAGTAAAAAAAATCAATCCCGTTTTATCGTTATTGCTCAATGCGCTGAATGCAAGCACAGCGCATATTTCGGTAATTAATTCTTTTTTATTTTGCAAATGTGTACCGAATAAATTACTCGCACTTGCATCAACCAATATAAAAACACTTAGCTCTCTTTCTTCTTCAAAAACCTTGCTGTAAGTGCCGTTCATTCTTGCACTCACATTCCAGTCAATGAAACGAATATCATCGCCGGCACTGTATTCTTTCACTTCTTTAAAAGCCATGCCCTGTCCTTTGAACGCCGTGTGATATTCGCCGGTGAACAAATGATTGGTAAGCTTCTTACTTTTTATTTCGAGCTCACGAACTTTTTTTAATAATTCTGCAGCTGTCATTATGGTACTTGAATGGTACGGAGAATATCGTCGATTAAAATTTCTGTTGTTACATTTTCGGCTTCTGCTTCATAAGTTAATCCAATGCGGTGGCGCATCACATCTTTGGCAATCGCTTTAATATCGTCGGGAATAACATAACCGCGTTTGTTCATGAATGCATAAGCTTTTGCAGCCAAAGCCAGGTTGATGCTGGCTCTCGGCGATCCGCCATAACTGATCATACTTTTCATTTTACTTAATCCGTATTGTTCGGGAAAACGCGAAGCAAAAACAATATCGATAATGTATTGTTCAATTTTTTCATCCATATAAACCTGACGAACCAATTCCCTGCTTTCAATGATTTCTTTTGTTGTAATAACTTTTGAAACAGTTGGTACAACAAAATCCTGCACTTGCTGGCGAATAATTAATTGTTCTTCTTTTTTATTTGGATAATCAACAACAACTTTCAGCATGAAACGGTCAACCTGTGCTTCGGGCAAAGGATAAGTTCCTTCCTGTTCCAAAGGATTTTGTGTGGCTAAAACTAAAAATGGTTCTACTAATTTATAGGTGTGTTCGCTGATAGTCACTTGCTTTTCCTGCATGGCTTCGAGCAAGGCACTTTGCACTTTTGCAGGAGCACGATTAATTTCATCGGCTAAAATAAAATTGGCGAAGATGGGGCCTCGACGAACAATAAATTCGTTTTTGGATTGATTGTAGATCATCGTTCCAATTACATCTGCTGGCAAGAGATCGGGTGTGAATTGTATGCGGCTGAATTTGCCGTCAACTGCCTGTGCCAGCGATTTGATGGTTAATGTTTTTGCCAAGCCCGGAACACCTTCCAACAAAACATGGCCATTGCTTAATAAGCCGATCAATAAACGATCGACCATGTACTGCTGACCGATGATAACTTTTGCCAGCTCATTTCTTAATCGATCTATAAATTGCGAATTAAATTGTATGCGTTGATTTAATTCCTGAATATCGGGTGCTGTTTGCATGAACAAAATTTATTTTAGAAATGTGAAAGTACAAAGTTGATTGTATTGAACGGAAATGAATTGAGTGAATTGGGAAATCTTTAAATGATTTTGATTGTTGAATAAAGAATAAAGCGTACAAGAGTGCGACGCAACGAAGATACCATGAAACACAAAAGCCGGTCACAAAAAATTTATTGCAAACTGATCCTTATTTTTTCGGTTGACACAGTTAAAAATTGTTTTGTGAATATCTGCCTTGCGATGATGATCCACAAAAAAAAGCCGGGCAAAGCTTTCAGTGCATAAGGACGAATGATGTTTTCACGTAGCCAAGGTGTAAAAAGATCGGAATAAGAAAAACTTGTTAATAATAAAGCGAAGATGAAAATTGCATTTACCCATTTTGTTTTTTGTTGCAACACATACCAGATACAAACTGCAGGGAATGCAATAATATATGTTGGCGACTCGGCGCTGGTTGTATAAATAACTGTGGTAATTAAAACCGAAGCCAATAAATATAATCGAAAACGCGTATCGGAAAAATATTGATAACGCAGATATTGTAATCCGAAAATGGTAACCGCGGGAATAGTGA
>JAGWPQ010000593.1 GCA_028877045.1 Bacteroidota bacterium
GCTTCATGTCTTGAGGCAACAATAATTTTTGTTCCGTTGGCATGTGGTGTAAAAACAGATTCGGCAATTTGAGGAGAATTATTTTCCTGCGATAAATGCGACAGCAACAAATGCGTCATAAACGGCGGCCGATGTTTGATAAATAATTCCAATGCCTGTTTGTTGGAAATATGTCCCTGCCCGCCACGGATCCTGTTTTTTAAATGCAAAGGATACGAACCGTTTTCAAGCATTACTTCATCATAATTCGTTTCTAAAAATGCGGCATGGCATTGTTTAAAATAATGAATTACTTTTTCGCAGGCAATGCCGATATCGGTTATAACGCCCACGGTGATTGAGTTGTAGCTTACAATAAAACTATGCGGATCGGCGGCATCGTGTTGTTTGGTAAATGCAGTAACCGATAATTCGCCAACAGCAATGGGTTCGTGCGCCGTAAATCTTTTCGAAAGATGTTTAATTAAAATGGGACCGTGTTGGGCAGTTGCTTCGGTAATATAAACCGGCAAACTGTATTTATTTGCTAACACCGAAACGCCGCGAATATGATCGCCATGTTCGTGTGACACAAAAATGGCTTTTACTTTTTTAATATCGAGACCGAGTTTCTTCATTCTTCTTTCTGTCTCGCGACAGGAAATGCCAACATCAATCAACACCGCATCGTTGTGATTGCCCACATAATAACAATTGCCGTTGCTGCCCGAGTTTAATGATGTGATGAATAATGACATGGTTGCAAAGAAAACTATTTTTTGCCATGAAGACACTAAGTCACAAAGTTTCAAAAAGAAATAAGATGTTGTATTAATCAAAAGTTATTTGCCATGAATGCACGAATTTTCACTAATCAAATTTTATTATTCGTGCATTCGTGGCTATTATTCTTTATTTCAACAGATCAAAACACTGGTGTGCAATTTCTAATTCTTCGTTGGTAGGAACGATCAATATTTTTACTTTACTGTCAGTAGTATTTATTTCGTGAATGCCTTTTGTTCCGGAATTATTTTTTTCTTCATCCAATTTAATTCCCATCCATTCGAGATTTGAAGAAGAAAGTTTGCGGGTGAGCTCATCATTTTCACCAACGCCTGCAGTAAATACAATGGCATCAAGCCCATTCATAGCGGCGGCATAAGCGCCAATATATTTCCGGATACGATAGGCATACATTTCGTAAGCCAATGCTGCATCTTTATTTCCTTTTTTAATTTCGGCACGTATGTCACGCATGTCGCTGAAACCTGTTAAACCAAACATGCCACTTTTTTTATTGAGAATACTGTTCACCTGATTTACATCGTAACCCAATTGATTGACCATGTGAAAAATAACCGATTGATCAATATCACCTGAACGTGTGCCCATGATCAAACCATTGATGGGACCGATTCCCATGGTTGTATCGATACATTTTCCTGCATCAACAGCAGCCATGCTGCAACCATTTCCCAAATGAATGGTGATGATCTTTGCATTTTTATTTTGCAAATATTCGGCAGCTTTTTCTGAAACATATTTATGACTGGTACCATGAAAACCATAAGCCCTGATACCATGTTCCTGATAAAATTCTTTTGGAATGGCATAACGAAAAGCAACTTCAGGCATGGTTTGATGAAATGCGGTATCGAAAACAGCAATTTGCTTTGCATTAAAAAATATTTTTTCTGCAACTTCAATTCCTAAAAAATTGGGCGGATTATGCAAAGGAGCTAATGGAAATAATTTTTTTATTTGCTCTTTCACAGCAGGAGTGATGATGGTTGTTGCAGCAAAACTTTCGCCGCCATGCACCACACGGTGACCTACAACTTTTATTTCATCAGGATTTTTTATTACACCAAATTCTTCGTTGGTCAACAAGCGTGCAACCTCTTCCAGGCCTGCACCATGATCATCAATATCCAATATTTCTTTGTGAACAGTTTCAATATTGTTCTTGAAAGTTTTATGTGTGATGGATGAATTAGTTAATCCAATTCGGTCA
>JAGWPQ010000594.1 GCA_028877045.1 Bacteroidota bacterium
TCCGCCCATCGAAGTGTTCAATAATAATCCGTTTCGAAGTGCAGAAGAAATTAATCAACCACAATTCTTATATCCTTTCGCATCATCACACAATAAAAAATTAACATGGGATGTGATGCTTCGTCAAACCAGCGATTGGGAAGGAACATTGTGGGGCAAACCCGATTGGGCCGATCGTCCCAACGATAAACCCAATGAATGGCTTACGCGAAAACGTAACGAACCCGGCACTGTTTGGAAATATAATGATACCAGAGTAAATGCATTGGCATTGGCTGCAACAACAGTTTGGCGCAAACCTTTGCCGCAAGTGTTGCGTGAAAATATTATGAATCCGATTGGCGCATCAAATACATGGCACTGGACGGGTTACAGAAATTCGTGGATCGTCTTAGACGGACAAGTTATTCAATCTGTAAGTGGTGGTGGGCATTTTGGAGGAGGATTATTTATCAATGCTTATGATATGGCACGCTTTGGTTTGTTGAGTTTGCATAAAGGCAATTGGAATAGCAAACAAATCATCAGCAAACAATGGGTCGATCAGGCATTGACACCAACCGCTGCAAACACAGGCTATGGTTATATGAATTGGTTTTTGAACACCGATAAAAAATTATTTCCTTCGGCTCCGCAAACTGCATTTGCGCATTTGGGAAATGGTACCAACATGATCTATGTTGATACACAAAACGAAATGGTGGCTGTGGTTCGCTGGATTGAACACAGTGCATTGGATGGTTTTGTAAAACGATTGTTAGAATCAATTACAAAATAGAATTTCAATTTTGTATCTTTCATGGAATTGAAATAATTAATATGGACTTGGCACAATTCTCAACGCTTATTTTAATTATTATTTTTCTTTTTTCTACCGTTGCTATCTGGATCACCGGTATAAAAATCATATCTGCCATCGATGCCATAACGCTGCATTTCAATCTGGGTGAGGCTTTTGGAGGAATGGTATTTCTGGCAATCGTTACCAATCTTCCCGAAATTGCCATCACTGCTGTGGCAGCTTATCATCATAATTATGATATTGCAGTAAGTAATATACTGGGCGGTATCGCTATTCAAACTGTTGTGTTGGTATTAATTGATGCATTTGGTGTAGGACGAAAAGCGCCACTTACTTTAAAAGGTCATTCAAATGTTTTGGTGCTCGAAGGTGTTGCACTTATTTTTATTTTGACGATGGTGATGATGGCCAAACAATTTTCGCCCGACCTGATTTTTTTCCGCACCACACCATTCGAATGGCTGATATTATTCATCTGGTTGGGAAGTGTTTATTTGATCTCCCGTTTTGTGGATGTTGTAAAAAAAGAAAAAAAGATCGTTGTCGATCCAACACATCATTTGCGGCATCCAATAGCAAGATTTAAAGGAACGATTCAATTGGCCATTTCAATTTTTATTATTTGTGCAGTTGTTACTTTAATAGCAGGTTCTGCATTAGAAATAACAGGCGATGTGCTGGCAAAACGTTTTGGCATTAGTGGCGTTTTATTTGGCGGAACTATTTTGGCATTATGTACATCATTGCCCGAAATATCCACCGGTATTGCGTCTGCGAAGATCCGCGAATATCAAATGGCAGTGAGCGATATATTTGGCGGCAATGCATTTTTACCTGTTTTATTTTTAATGGCATCGATCATTGGCGGCGATGCCATTCTTCCATCACTGCAACCATCCGATATGTATTTAACAGGATTGGGAATTATTTTAACCGGCATTTATTTGGTCGGTATGGTCATGCATTCAAAAAAACAATTCTTTCGTTTGGGAATAGATTCGATCATTGTGCTGATCGTTTATGCAATTGGTTTAGCCGGATTATTATTTTTAGTAAGTTGAAAAAAAATTATTATTGACCAAACTGCAAATCAATATTCAACTTTACCGGCGTCGCACTCTTCAACGTTCATAACTTTGGTCAACTGTCAGAAGAAAAAATGATCATGACACAAAAAAAAGGAATCGATATTATCAATAAAGTTTTAGATGCCTGCTATGCGGTTGATAAGGATTCACTTTTTTTAATGAGCCTGATGCATCAGTACGAGGACAGGGGCTTTCTTACAAAAAAACAATTGGCGGGATTGTACGATAAAGCAAAAAAAATAAATGAAATACCACCGGGCTGGTTGGCAACCATCGAAGCAATGATCGCTAAATTACCAACACGCGATAAATCGCCCATCACAAAAACTTTTGAGCCTGTTGTTGAAAACGAAACTACTGCTCAGCAATTAACAGCCATCCTTTCTAAATATCCGCAGCACAAAGCAGTATTGTTGCTGCAATCGAAATTTAAAAAAGAACATTCGCTCAATGCGGCCGAGACCGCTTCCTTGCAAAAGTTCTATAAGTTATTAGTGAAGTAATTTTTATTTTTTCCCTTTGATCGCAGTACCGTTGATGCGGATATCTTTTTCATCATCCAAAACTCTCTTCATCAACTTTTTTAATGTCTCGGGAATAATATTTTTTTCTTCATCAGTAAGTTCATGAATGATCTCGAAAAATTCATCCTCATCATCATAATATCCAAAATAAAGGTCATAGCGGTCTTTGAGATGCAATCGCAGCGACAGCTCTTTATCTTCTTCGTATTGATACATCGTAACGATCGACCATTGATCTTCATCAAGACAATCAAAACGAATGTCAACAGATGTTTCATTCAGGATCCATGTTGCTAATTTTTCAATCA
>JAGWPQ010000595.1 GCA_028877045.1 Bacteroidota bacterium
TCCTTTTTCAATTTCAGCAGCAATAAACTCATCAATGAAAAAAACATTTTTTGACAGTTTTTTTGCAGCTTCAATATTTGTATCGAAAGCAAGATCTGGATATTCATCCCTGAAAGTTAAAATAGCCGAAGGTTCTATTCCGATCAACGGTGTTTGTTCGGAAATTACCTCACTTAATAACTCAATATTTTTATTGGCTATTTTTTGTGCGTGGCGGATCAATCCTTTCGAAAGCCAGGCCCTGCCGCTTTCTTCATGAGTTGGAATAATTACTTCGTATCCTAATTTCTCCAATAATTTAATGGCAGTGATCCCGATATGTGCATCGTTGTAATTGGTAAATTCGTCGCAAAACAAATAAACCTTTTTATTATTGACGTTGGGTTTTGTATAAAAATTATGATTGCTATACCATTTTTTCAAAGTTGTTTTTGAAATCGTTGGCATCGAACGTTTCACTGCAAAACCAACAGCACGTTTAATGATATTGCTTGTAAAATTATTGGTCATGAAAAAATTATAGACCGATGGCATCATCGACCCAAGCTTTGCACTTACCGAAAAATTAGCGATCATTCTCGAACGGAAAGGAACACCGTTCACATCATAATATTGCTGGAGAAATTCGGCTTTTAGCTTTGCCATATCAACATTACTTGGGCATTCGCTTTTGCATGCTTTACAACTCAAACATAAATCCATCACTTCATAAATTTCTTTATGATCGAAACGGTTTATTTTATTCGAATTGGTTAAAAATTCGCGTAAAATATTTGCCCTTGCCCTTGTTGAGTCTTTTTCGTTTTTGGTTGCCATGAACGAAGGGCACATCGTACCGCCCGATAAATGTGTTTTTCTGCAATCGCCGCTGCCATTGCATTGCTCGGCATGTTGCAAAATATTTTGTTGATGAAACCGAAAAATAGTTTTGAATTCGGGAGTGAACTGTCCGGGTGTGTAACGCAGCATCGTATTCATCGGCGGCGTATCCACAATTTTATTTGGATTGAAAATATTATTAGGATCCCAGCTGCGTTTTATTTCCTGCAACAATTTATAATTCTTCTCTCCCACCATTTGCCTGATAAATTCACCACGCAAACGACCATCGCCATGTTCGCCACTTAACGAACCATTGTATTTTTTTACAAGTGTTGCCACTTCTTCGGCAATCGTTCTGAATAATTGATTGCCTTCTTCTGTTTTTAAATTGATGATGGGACGCAAATGAATTTCGCCTGAGCCTGCATGTGCATAGTGAACAGAATACAATCCATGTTTCTTTAAAATTTCGTTGAAGTCGCGGATGTATGCAGGCAGGTCATTTACATCAACTGCAGTATCTTCAATAACAGCGACAGCTTTTTCATCGCCCGGAAGATTGCCAAGCAAACCCAAACCGGCTTTGCGGAGTGTCCATATTTTTTTTGTATCGGCACCAAATAAAACAGGAAAATGATAACCCAAATTTGCGGCACGCATTTCTTTTTCAACTTCGGCAGTGATGGCTAAAATTTCTTCTCTGGTTTCTTTTGAAAATTCTAAAACTAAAATTGCGCCGGGATCGCCCTGCACAAAAAATCTGTTTTTATTTTGTTCGATATTATTTTTTGTGCATTCCAAAATATAATGATCGATCAACTCACTGGCAGTGGGATGATATTTTAATCCGATTAAATTGGCACGCAACGATTCATCGATCGAATTAAAATGAATACATAACAAACCAATTTCTTTTGGCGGAAGCGGAACGACATTTAATTTTATTTCGGTAATGAACGCCAATGTTCCTTCAGATCCTGCGATCAGTTTACAAAAATTAAAATCTTCGGTTCCTGCGGTAAAAGGTGCTGTATCAACCAACAGATCAACCGCATAACCTGTGTTTCTTCTTTCAACAGATTTTTTTGGAAACTCTTTTTTTATCTCAATTTGATTATCGTAATTGCTTAAAATGCTTCGTACATTTTTATAAATACTTCCTTCCAGATTATCCAATTCGCATTTACTATGAAACTCATCGATCGATAAAGAATTAAATGTTGCTTCACTGCCGTCGCTTAATAAAGTTTTTACTTCAATCAAATGTTCGCGTGTACTTCTGTAAACGACCGAATTAGAGCCGCAGGAATTATTGCCTACCATACCACCCATCATGGCACGATTGGCAGTTGAAGTTTCAGGGCCAAAAAATAAACCATGCGGTTTTAAAAATAAATTCAGTTCATCGCGTATCACGCCGGGTTGCACACGAACCCAATGTTCATCTTTATTTAATTCAATGATCTTGGTAAAATTTTTCGAAACATCAACAATAATTCCTCTGCCAACTACCTGGCCGGCCAGTGAAGTACCGGCAGTTCTTGGGATAAGTGAAGTATTTTCTGCATTTGCAAAAGCAATCAGCTTTTTTAGATCATCATTTGTTTTTGGGATGGCTATAGCCAACGGCATTTCGCGGTAAGCCGAAGCATCAGTGGCATACAGTGTTCGCATGGTTGTGTCTAAATATAGATCACCTTCTAATTGTTTTGCTAATTGCTGTAGCTTCAGATTCATTGTATGCTATTAAAAATTTAGTATTCGATTCCGACAAAAATAATCTTTTCAGTTAAATGGCTGTTTTTTGATAAAATGGTGATTTTCATCAACCTATACAATGATGCAAATCATTTTCTGTTATTACAATTAATCCTAACTTGCTTTACAAAAAAGAAATCAATAAAATGAAACGGCAAAATTTAATAACCATAATGAAGTTGACGGGTATTTTTCTTTTTCTGCAATTCGCATTTATTGCTTCAAACGCACAGGCAAAATATTCCGGAAAAAACGATTTTAACCTTTTAGTCAGCGGCACTTCAACATTACACGATTGGGATATGAAAGCCGCGAAGGGTGAATGCAAAGCAATGATCATAGTAAATGACTCAGGGCAAATCACCAAGATATTCGATTTGACTTTCATAGCGCCTGCCGAAGGGTTAAAAAGCGGTCATGAAGGAATGGACATCAATGCGTACAAAGCTTTAAAGACCGATAAATTCAAGAATATCACGTTTATTCTTACAGCTGCAAAAGTAAATGCCGACAGAACAATTAACGGGATCGGCAAACTTACCATTGCCGGTGTTACTCACGATGCAGAATTAAATGTGACGTATAAAATAAATCATGATAAAAGTGTTTCCATCAGCGGAAGCAAGAAGATAAATTTATTTTATTATAACATGCAGCCTTCCGTTTTTATGGGCGGGTTATTTAAAATTGGTGATGAGATCACTGTAAAATTTGATATTACCCTTTTTAAAAACAAATAAACAAAGAAATTTTTTTGAGCAGGTTAATTTTCATGGTGTAAGCAGTCAGAGTAATTATTCTGACTGCTTTTTATTTTGATGAATGATGATGATTCTCAAAAAATCATTTCATCACTTCGGTAATTACTTTTCCAATGCAACCGCTTGGCATTTGAATATGCAGTAATGCTGCAACTGTTGCAGAAATATCGGTCATATATGTTTCACGATTTAAACTTCCGTGTTTAACTCCCCATCCGTAAAATAATAACGGAATATGCGAATCGTAAGGATTCCAAACACCATGGCTCATGCCTGTTTTGCCTGCATCCATCACACCTGTTTTCATGATGATCTGAAGGTCGCCGCTGCGCTGCGGATTGTAGCCATTCACTACCATCTCACGAATTTTTGCAGGAATAGTTGCATCGGCAGCATGATGTTTATCCACCACATTTAATACAATATCTTTTTTTAATAAATATTGAACAACTGATCTTTGAATATTTTTTTCATCCAATTTTAAAGAATCAATTAATGGATGATTGATATAAACATCATGTTCCATCACTGCATTGATTAAATTAGATTGGCTGAATTGTTTTTTCAAATGATCATTCAACTCTTTTCGGATCTCACCATCATCCCATCTTCCACCGGGAATTTTATTTTTTTGAAGGAACTCAGGGATATGTGCACCGGCATGATCGGAAGTTAAAAAAACAGTGTAATTATTTTTACCCACTGTTTTATCTAAATAATCCAATAATTGTCCTAATGTTTCATCCAAACGAACATAGGTATCTAAAAGTTCCCATGAGTTTGGTCCAAAAGAATGACCCACATAATCGGTTGAAGAAAAACTCATCGCCAAAAAATCAGTTACATCATGTTTGCCCAATTTTTCTGCGCTGATATTTGTTTTTGCTAATTCTAACAACAAATCGTTGGCAAACGGTGTAGATGCAATTTTGCTGTAATCCTTGCCCTGAAACTGTTGCAGGTCATAAGGCATTGTCACCGCATTTTTACCAAATGGTTTACTTTCATAATCGTTGTTATCACCATCGCAATATTTTAAATACACACTGGTTGGCAATTCGGTATTCCAGTTTCTTGCATAAAACGTATCAACTAATTTTCTTGCATTAAAGGTTTTGATCCAGTCGGGCAGATCTTTCATGTAATAAGTGCTCGAAATAAAATTGCCTGTTTTGCTATCGTACCAATAAGCTGCATTGGCCGCATGACCCGCGGGAATAATGGCGCCACGGTCTTTCATCGAAATGCCGATCACTTTACTTTGAAAGTTTGTTGCCAGTCTTAATTCATCGGTAACAGTTGTAACAAAAATATTATTCGGACTCATTTGCCCTTCGGCAACACTGCTGCTGCCAACTGTTTGCACCGATTTATCATCAACGCAATAAACAGGCTTTTGCGAATTATTATCGAACCAGTTATTACCGGTGATACCGTGGATGGCCGGAACACTGCCGGTATAAACACAGGTATGTCCGCAGGCCGTAACTGTTGGCAGATAAGGAACAAAAGTATTATCGCAGGTAAATCCTTCACCCATTAATCGTTTAAAGCCGCCATTGGCTTTATATAAATCATAAAACCGATAGAGATAGTCCCAGCGCATCTGATCAACTACAATACCTACTATCAATTTCGGACGTTGAATAGTATTAGGCGTAACAGTCTTTTGCGCCTGACAATTTATTAAGAAAAATAATGTAACCACGAAGAAGGCGATCCGTTTCATAATTTTCGATATTTAGACAAATGTAATGGTTGGATCAAACTAATTAAAAGATTATACACAAAGATTAATGAATTGATAAAATGCCTTGCAGCTTAAGGCGTTTAATTGTACTTTTGCCGCGGTTTATTTTTACCGATGAATGAAAATATTCGTGTATGTTGTTTGATGAGTAATGAACAGAAAGTTGAAGAGTGCGACGCAACGAAGATGCCATGAAATACAAAAGCTGGAAACAAAATCTTAAATCATAAATTGTAAATCTTAAATAGTATGGCAGATATTTTTGAGAAGTTAGTAAAGAATTACGGTCCGCTGGGACAACACCGCGAACGTGCACATGGTTATTTTGCATTTCCGAAATTAGACGGAGAAATTGGTGCAAGAATGAAATTTCGCGGTCAGGAAATGATCGTTTGGAGTTTGAATAATTATTTGGGCCTGGCCAATCACCCCGAAGTTAGAAAGACAGATGCTGAAGCTGCTGCGGAGTTTGGTTTGGCAACACCGATGGGTGCCCGAATGATGAGCGGCAACAGTAATTACCACGAACAATTGGAAAGAGAATTAGCCGAGTTTGAAGAAAAGGAAGATGCTATTTTGATGAACTACGGTTACCAGGGAATCATGAGCGCCATTGATGCCATTTGCGGTCGCCACGATGTGATTGTTTACGATGCCGAAGCTCATGCCTGCATCATTGACGGATTGCGTTTGCATCCCGGTCATCGCTATGTTTTTAAACACAACGATGTTGATGATTGCGAAAAACAATTAGAACGTGCAACGGCTTTGATCGAAAAACAAAACAGCGGCGGCATTTTAGTTATTACCGAAGGTGTTTTTGGTATGGCAGGCGATCAGGGAAAATTAAAAGAGATAGCTGCATTAAAAGATAAATATCAATTCCGTTTATTGGTTGATGATGCGCATGGTTTTGGAACTTTGGGTGAACGTGGTGCAGGTGCAGGCGAAGCGCAAGGTTGCCAGGATGCAATTGATCTGTACTTTTCAACGTTTGCAAAATCAATGGCAAGTATTGGTGCATTCATGGCCGGAGATAAAGCCATCATCGATTTTATTCGTTACAATATCCGTTCACAGATATTTGCGAAGAGTGTACCCATGCCAATAGTTTTGGGTAATTTAAAAAGATTGGAATTATTAAAAACAAAACCCGAATTAAAAAATAAGTTGTGGAGCAATGCGCTGAAACTACAGTCGGGCCTGAGAGAGAGAGGTTTTGATATTGGCAAAACCGATTCGGTTGTTACTCCTGTTTACATGAAAGGCGGTGTTGAAGAAGCTACTGCCATGGTGATGGACCTGAGAGAAAATTATAA